>JANOTV010000237.1:0-5932 GCA_031416495.1 Gemmatimonadota bacterium | reverse complement strand
CATTCCAACAAGATGCAGCACGCGCGCACAGCGCGCGCGCTGCTACCGCAACCCCACGCGCCGACAGCAGCAATTGCTGGTTGAACTCAATCCGCCTTCGGCGGATAGTCCCGGACAGAGTGTGGGTCGATCGCCGCTGGTTCCTGCGTGGTGTCGGCAACGCTCTGTCGGCAGCACTCGGCAGCACTCGGCAGCACTCGCTCTTGCCAGGTTCGCGCTGATTACGCATCTTCGACTTCCTGTCCAAGCGGACGCATCACCGACCCTCTGACCCGCACCCGTGACAGCCGGGTGCGGGCCTTGGACGCAGTGCCAGGTCCCCGGATCGGCGAAAGGTGTCGCACTCGACATTGCGAATAGCGGTGTCGCGCTTCGAATCGTGTCCCGTTCCCGAGACGCGGGGCCGGGGTCCGCCCTGGGCAGATTCTTGCCCCCTAGAAAGTCCCTTACTACATAGAAGAAGCTGCCGCCCTCGCTCCGGCGCACCGTGAGCCGCCACGTCCAACGCGACGCGATCCGCTCTTCCCGCGTCCCGCCTTTGTCCCCCCCCGGATTGAGTTCAACACCAGATTTTGCCGCGGCTATCGCGCGGCAAGAATCTCTACTTCGTTATGCCGCAGGCGTACGAGAACTGCGGCGACGTTGCCGCGCGAGCGCGAAGATGAAATACCACACCGCCACTTGAATGCCGACCGCGAGCGCGACGCGACCAAGGAAGAAACGCTCCGTGCGAATGCCGAAGATCACGAGGATGCCGGGCAAGTTCAGCATCCAAGGGATAACGCCCAGGGCACCGTGAGGTCCGCCGAAGACCGCCGCCGTGGCCAGCGCGCTCTCGACGCCAAGTGCATACATGAGTGCCCGTCCGTCAGCGCGCAATGAACTCCAGGATGTCGGCATAACGTTGGGTTCTGCTGTGGCCGTTCAAAAAGAATGCGAGAGCGGGGCCGACGCGAGCTTTCTGTGTGAACAGAGCGTCGGCCCCGCTCTCGCTCCCGAAGCACGGCCATCTGCAGCAACCCTCGTTAGACTGCACGATCACACGAAGGGCGTACGTTGCGGCGACTCGCTATGCCGTCGGCGATTCGATCCGCCGCTTCCGCCATGTCCACACGGCGAGCCCGATTGCGACGACCGGAAACGCGAACACAAGCGTCGCGTAGAATGCATCCGAGCGCGATGCGATGGGCATTCGTCCGGACGTGACACCGAGCGTCCAGAAAACCAGCGCGCCGATGCCGAGGCAGAAGAACAGCGCAGCCAGTAGCGAGTTCTTTCCGGATACCTGGAGATACGTAGTCAGGCCAACGAGTGGAGCAGCAGCCACGATGCCCCAAGTCTGGAGGCCCGGGTCGATCGCCGCGCCGACATACCGGTAGGCCACGCCCACCGCGATCATGAATGCGGTGGTGCGAAGCGCACCGCGAAGCGGAGAGCGTGTGTTCATCGGCGCACCTTCCGTTGGAGAAATGCTCGGCGTGCAATCTAACGTTGATTAGACGCCTGCGTGATTCTGTCTAACGGCGCCGTCTATCCAAAGTATCCGTCCCGGCCCAGATCCTCGCAACTCCTTCGCCGTCGAGACTCTAGCGCTTTTCACGCTTGCGAGGCACCGCGGTCTTATGCTGCGCAGGGTGCAGTGGTTTGCGGACGGCGTCGAGGGGGCGATGACTACGGGTTCGTCGTGATGATGCCGCCCGTGAACACGAGACGGACTGCGTTCGGAATGCCATTGAGCGCGAGAAGCTCACATTCTGTCGGTCCAGCCTGCGACGCAGGACAGTGACCGGCATACGATATCGCGCCCCATGCCGTAGCCCTTTCCCTGCCGTTTCGGCATATTGCGTGCTCCTCCACTCACCACACACAGGAATGCACACCGTCATGGCCGACCCCCTCAACCACACGCCGTTCCACGACCTCCATGTCGCGGGGGGGGCCAAGATGGTCGCCTTTGCGGGCTTCGAGATGCCGATCCAGTATCCGTCGGGCATCACCGCCGAACACAACACGGTGCGCCATTCCTGCGGCGTGTTCGATGTCAGCCACATGGGCGAGTTCCTGGTGCGTGGACCGCAGGCCATCGACTTCGTCAACTACGTCACCACCAACGACGTCGGCGCGCTCGGCGTCGGCCAGGTCCACTACTCGGGCATCCTCACCGAGCAGGGAACGTTCGTGGACGATTGCCTCGTCTATCGCTACGCCGACCACCTGATGATGGTCGTGAACGGATCCAACAAGGACAAGGATCTCGCGCACATCTCGCAGTACCTGTCGAAGTTCGACGCGACGCTCGAGGACCTGAGCGATGCGATCGGCCTGCTCGCCGTGCAGGGGCCGAAGGCGCAGGAGATCCTGCAGCCGCTCATCGACGCGAACCTCGATGACATCAACTACTACTGGTTCACCACGGCGACCGTCGCCGGCATGCCGGACTTCACCGTCTCACGCACCGGCTACACCGGTGAGGACGGCTTCGAGCTCTATCATCCGGCGATCGATTCCGTGAAGCTCTGGCACGCACTGATGGCGACCGGACAGATCACACCAGTCGGGCTCGGCTGCCGCGATTCACTGCGCCTCGAGATGGGCATGGCGCTCTACGGCAACGACATAGACGACACCATCACGCCACTCGAAGCCGGACTCGGCTGGCTCGTGAAGATGAAGAAGGGCGATTTCGTGGGCCGCAGGGCGCTTGAAGCGCAGAAGGCCGAGGGGATCAAGCGCAAACTCGTCGGCTTCACCTTCGAGGAGAAGGCGATCCCGCGTCACGGCTATCCCGTGTTCGTGGAAGGCCAGCCGAGTGGCAGCGTGATGTCGGGCATCATGAGCCCGTCGCTCGGTGTGGGTCTCGGAACGGCCTACGTGCCGACCGCGCATGCGAAGGACGGCAACAAGCTCGAGGTCGAGATCCGCGGCAAGCGCCTGGAGGGGACCATCACGTCGTTCCCATTCTGGAAGCAGGGCACGGTGAAGCGCTGAGGCAGGCGCAGGCGTCCCACTCCACTCCCACCACTGGTTGCATGTCAGTCCTCATTACGCTCTCCGACATCGAGCCCGCCGTCCGGCTCAACGCACTGCTCGAAGCGGACGATGTCAAGACGACGATGGTCTCACCGATGGACGACCTGCCGTCTGCGATCCGTCGCACGCGGCCGGACGTCATCGTGTTCACCGGTAGCCTGCTCGACGCGCAGACGCTGACGCTGGTGCGCGACCAGCTCTGGGGCGGTGCCTCGGTGGTCGGACTCGCTGATGTCGGTGATCCGCATCTCGAGCAGCGACTGCGATCGCTCGGCTTCGCGGAAGTCATCGCCAAGCCCGTGACACCCGAGTCGCTGCGGCAGACGGTGAACGACCTGCTTGCCCGCCAGCGCATGGCAAAGGAGACCGGGCTCTGGGGCGAGAGCGACGCCGTCCGCGAAGTGCTGGTGGCCATCGAGCAGATGGCGCCGGTGTCGAGCACAGTGCTCATCGAGGGAGAGAGCGGCACGGGCAAGGAACTCGTCGCACGCGCGATCGCGAAGCTCTCGCCACGTCGCAACAAGGCGTTCATCGCGGTGAACGTGGGCGCACTGCCGGAGACGCTGCTCGAGAGCGAACTCTTCGGTCATGAGAAGGGAGCGTTCACCGGCGCCGCCGAGCGTCGCATTGGGCGTTTCGAGCTCGCGAGCGGCGGGACGCTGTTCCTCGATGAGATCGGCGAGATCCCGTCGAGCACGCAGGTGAAGCTGCTGCGCGTGCTCGAGGAGAAGGAGCTCACGCGCGTGGGCGGCACGCAACCCATCCAGGTCGACGTGCGCGTGGTCGCCGCGACCAACAGGCCGTTGCGCGAGAGTGTGCAGCAGGGCCGCTTCCGCGCCGATCTCTATTATCGGCTCAACGTGCTGCGGATCTACCTGCCGCCGCTCCGGGAGCGGCGCGGCGACATCCCGCTGCTGGTGCGCCGTTTCGTGCAGGAGTTTGCGCAGCAGCACCAGCGCGAGTTCCACGGCATCTCGGCGGATGTCATGCAGGCGCTCGTGAATTATTCGTGGCCCGGCAACGTGCGCGAGCTGCGCAATCTCATCGAGTCGATGGTGGTGCTCGCGACGGGCCGCGAGATCGGCATCGCGGACATCCCCAAGGCCATCCGCGAGGGTGGCGCCGACCGTCTGCTGCCGGTGCTGCTCGACCCCGTGATGCGCGAGGAGCGTCGCGCGCAGGGCAGGGAACTCGAGTTCATCGTCCGGAGTCTCGTCGAGGTGAAACTGCAGCTCGCGGAGCTTCGTCGGCGGGTGGATGAGGACCGTTCGGGGCTCGGTCCGGTCGCGGGTGGGATGGTGCCGCATTGCGCACCGGCGGTCAGCGGCAGTATGATGGGAGGCGGGGCGCTCTCGATGCCGTCGGCCATCGAGCCGCCGGGAGTGGCCGCCGGGAACACGGTCACGATCAACCCCGGAATGACGATGGCCGAGATCGAGAAAGCGGCGATCGTGGCGGCGTTGCGCGAGACGCACGGAAATCGTCGTAAAGCTGCCGAGATCCTCGATATCGGGGAGCGGACGCTCTATAGGAAACTGAAGGAGTACCAACTGCCGGAACATCCCGTTGACTGATCCTGTTTCTCACCTTCTTGCTCGGCCAACGTGACTCTGCAGCCGCATCCAAGCTCGTCATCAGCCAATCTGTCGATCGCGGGGTCCGTGCTTCCGCTGCAGCGTGCGGAGGAGTTGATCGCGACCCTGACGGACGTGGTGTCGGTTCGCATCGTGCCGACGGACTCGGGCAGCGTGGACACGATCCATGTACTGGTGACTGGCGACACGCCTGCCAAGCAGGTGGTGCGCAACATCGAGAGCGCGCTGATGGCGCAGCTCGGATTGCGCGTCGACCATCGGAAGATCTCCGTGGCGGCGACGACCAAGCGCCCGACGCCGACTCTCGCGACGGTGCATCAGGATGCTCCGGTGAGGGCGGGACGTCACATCTATTTCGAGGATGTCGAGGTGCGCGGTTCCCGCGTGCGCGGCATGACGTGCAAGGTGACGCTCCGTATCGGCGAGGAGCATTTCGCCGGCGAGGCGGAGGAAGGGCTGCAGAGCGACCGCAGCAAGGTGGACGTGGCGGCGCGCGCGGCGCTGGCGGCGCTCGCCCTGGCGGGTCCGACGGCGGGCCTGTTTTCGCTCGAGGGCGCACGCATGATCAGCGCATTCGACCGGGAGTTCGTATTTGCGGTAGTGATGGCACGCAGCGGCCGTGAGCAGGTCCTTCTCACGGGTAGCTGTGAAGTGCGGGAGAGTGCGGAGACGGCGGCGGTCCTGGCGGTTCTCGATGCGACGAACCGCTGGATGGACACGGCGCCTGCGGGCAAGATGGTTATCGACGATCGCCGGGGACGCTGAGTTGATCTCGGGTCCTGGCGTCTGCGTGAATAGACGGTAGTTGGTAGCAGTCCACCTGAACTAGCGAGGAAAAAAGGGTACCCCCCGTTCTCTCCTAGCGGAGAGAACAGAGCGGAAGCGCCAGGTAGGGGCGCGCGAGCGGAGCCGACCCGTATGAACATCCGTGGAAGCACGGATGATTTCACTGCAGGGAGGTGATACTCGATGACCTACATTTCGTCACTGGTTAGCGCGATTTGCGCAATCGTACTGGGTGACACGGCTGTTTGGGGTTAGTAGTAGTGATGTGAGGACGGGGGGTCCTCCGTATTCATGACCGATCCAAGAGTGAGGAGGGTCATAGAAGTAGTAGCCGCCGGGGCAATTCTTGCCACGGCGGCTTTGGTGGCTTTCGGGCCCATGCCAGATCGCGGCAACTGGATTGCGTCGGCGTTCTTCGCGACCTTCGGACTGCTTGCATCGGGTCTTGCCTATAAGACATCAAGCGAGACGACAGGCACCATTGGCTTTCTTCCATTCCTAAGCGTCGCGGCACTGTCTCC
>JANOTV010000236.1:0-4800 GCA_031416495.1 Gemmatimonadota bacterium | reverse complement strand
CTTCGTCTCGGACGTCGATGCGACCGCTGCCGCCGTGTTCACGCGCAATCACTTTCCCGGCGCACCGATCGTGCTCGGCCGCGAGACCATACGCGGTGGCGTGCTGCGCGCGATCATCGCGAACAGCAAGGTGAGCAACGTCGCGACCGGCGCACGCGGCCTCGAGAATGCGCGACGCATGGCGGCCGCGGCCGCTGCGGAATTGGGCACGACGGCCGATCGTGTGCTCGTGAGCTCGACCGGAGTCATCGGCGTGCAGCTGCCCGTGGAGAAGATCGAGATCGGAGTCCGCGGCATGCGCGCGGAGCTGCAGCCCGATCCGCTCGTCGGCGCCGAGGGCATCATGACGACCGACACGCATCCCAAGGCGCTCTCGATGAGCGTCGGCGACGCGACCATCACCTGGGTCGCCAAGGGATCGGGGATGATCGAGCCGAACATGGCGACGATGCTCGCCTACATCTTCACCGACGCGGCGTTCGATGCGCCGACACTCGATCGCATGCTGCGCGCCGCGGTGTCACCCTCGTTCAACATGTTGTCCGTTGATACCGACACGAGTACGTCGGACACCTGCGCCCTGTTGGCGAACGGGCTCGCCGGCCCGGTCGACGAGGCGCGGTTCCTCGGGGCGCTGACCGCCGGCTGTGTGCGCATGACCGAGACGCTCGGCCGCGATGGCGAAGGCGCGGAGCATCTGCTGCGCGTGAGCGTGCGCGGCGCGCTCAATGATGGCGAGGCGCGCCGCATCGCGAAGTCCGTGCTCAACTCGCCGCTCGTGAAGACGATGGTGCACGGCGCCGACCCGAATGTCGGACGCCTCCTGATGGCGGTCGGCAAGTGCTTCGATTGTACGATCGTGCCCGCCAGCACCGACGCGTGGATCAACGGCTACCAGGTGGTGCGCGGCGGTGAGCGGCTGCCCTTCGACGACAACGACGTGCGTCGCGCGCTTGGCACGGAAGTCGTGGACCTCGAGATCGCGCTCGGCGTCGGTGAGGCGGGCGCGGTGGCGTACGGCTGCGATC
The DNA here is from genome assembly GCA_031416495.1 of Gemmatimonadota bacterium. Taxonomy (GTDB): domain Bacteria; phylum Gemmatimonadota; class Gemmatimonadetes; order Gemmatimonadales; family Gemmatimonadaceae; genus Pseudogemmatithrix. The sequence continues at coordinate 3,772 of JANOTV010000236.1, read as the reverse complement.
TCACCACGGGATACGTGGACGAGAACGCGAGCTACTACTCGAGCTGAGCGCCGCGCGACGCGCGATGTCGGACGCGCGCCGCACGCCAGTCACTCGCGCGACGACTCGATCTTCGCGCGGTCCTGCTGCCCCGCGAGCAGCTTGGTAACGAAGCGCTGGCCCTCGGAGATGCGCTCCACCTCGATGGCGATCGAATCGACCGCGCCCTCGAGACGCTGGAGCCGCTCGTTGTTCTCGCGCTCGAACGTGGGCTGCGACTTCGGCGATGAAGCGCGCCTCCACAGCAGTCGCGCCATGGCGATGGCGATCGGCGCCAGTACGAACAGCGTGAATACGACCGCGATGGATGTTCCGTCGAATGGCATGCCGCCGCTCCCCGTTGAAGATGTTTGCGCACTGGCGAGCGACGTCACGAGCAGGCGACCGGTGCTGGCGATCTCACTCTCGATGTCGAGGATCCGCTTGTCGAGCAGTTCGATGCGTGCCTCGATGCCCGCGCGGTTCGAGCCCGTCGCCGACTCCAGCTCCTTCGCAAGATCCGCGCGGCGATTGGCCGCGGAGTTCAACTGACTGGAGAGTTCGCTGCGCTGGTCCTTGATTGCCCGGATCTCCCGGGCACCGATCACGCGCGCGGTCACTCCACCCTCGGGGGCGGTCGTGATGACGACGTCGGTCCCGGGCGTGCCGGGCGTGCCGGGAGCGGCCGGGGGAGCTGGGGCCTGCTGGGTTGCCTGAGGTTCGGTGACGATTGTCATGCTGAACACTACGCTCCTTGCCGGCCTGCGGTGTCACGCCGACGGCTCCACCAGAGGAAGATGGGAATCCCGGCAGCGAGCGCGAGCGTCCCGCGCAGGGCGTTGCCTGGGTTGGAGATCACTGCCCCCACAACGACATACGCCGCTGCCAGCAGGAAGAGGCCGGTGCTGAGCGGGTGCAGCGGCGCCCGGAAGGTCGTCTCCGTCGCACTCCGCGCGCGGTACACGAACAGCGTCGCGGCCGTCGCGCCGAAGAAGATCCAATCGGCGAAGGTCACCCAGTCGAGCAGCTCACCATAGGTGCCCGAGAGCACGAGCACGATCGACCAGCCGCCCTGCAGGAGGATCGCGTTCACCGGCGTGCGGGTGCGCGGGTGCAGCCGAGCCAGTGACCTGAAGAAGAGTCCATCACGCGCCATCGCCTGGTACACCCGCGGCGTGACGAGGATGACGACGTTCAGGAAGCCCGCGGTGGAGATGGCGATGCCCGCCGCGATGAGCGTGCGTCCGGTGGGACCGAACCGCGCCTGCATCGCATCGGCGGCGGGCGCCGTGCTGCGCGCGAGCGCGTCGATGCCGAGCGTCTCGAGATACGTGACGTTCACCATGAGATAGACGGCCGCGACGATCAGCACGCCAATGATCAGCGCGCGCGGCAGGTTCCGCTGCGGCTCAACCATCTCCTCCGCAACGAAATTCGTCTGCTGCCAGCCGCCGTATGCAAAGAGTACCGGCACCAACGCGGTGCCGAGCGCGACACCCACGGGAAAGAATCCGTGCGGCATTTGCAGTGGTGCCGCGGCCGGCAGCGCCGCCGCGGCAGCACCGGCCGCAGCCATCGACTCGGCGTCTCCGGTGAGTGCCAGACCGGCGATGACGAGGCCCGCAATGGCGGCGAGCTTGAGGATCGCGAAGACGTTCTGCACCAACGCGCCCGGTGCGACGCCGATGATGTTCACGATCGAGAACACGGTGATCGCCGCGATCGCGAGCGCCCGTTCACTCCCGACAGGAAGGGCGAGCAGTGGAACGGTGTAGTTGGCGAACGTGACGCCGACCGCGGCGATGGCACCGCTCGCGATCGCGATCAGCAGCGCCCATCCGTAGAGGAATGCGGGCAGCGGCCCGAACGCATCGCGGAGGTAGGCGTATCCGCCTCCGGCTGCCGGTGCGCGCGCGCCGAGTTCGGCGAAGATGAAAGCGCCGAGCACGGCGATGACCGCGCCGGCGCCCCATGCGACGAGCGTGAGCGCCGGAGTGCCGACGCGGCTCGCGACGACGGCCGGGTTGAGGAAGATCCCCGACCCGATGATCCCGCCGACGACGAGCATGGTGCCGGAGAAGAGACCGATCCGGCGGGCGTATGTGACTTGCATACGCGAGAACTTACCGCGCGGAAGCGACCGTTCGCGACCAACTCCACGTCAGCGGTCGTCGGTGACTCGATCGGCGGATCGGCCGGGTTGAACCAGAGCTTGTAGGTGCCGGTCCAGGCGCCGGTGACGCCACCGAGTGGATCTGGGATGCTCATGGTCTCAGGGTGTGCAGGTCATCTGCCGGGCTTCCGCGCAGGTGCGTACTGCAAGTAAGATGGAGCTGACGACCAGCTTCCGCGACCACTCACTGCCGTGCCCGCCATGACCGCATCATCCAGGCTCCTCCGAGCGGGCATCATCGCCACGCTGTCCGCCACTTCACTCGGAGCACAGGACGCCGCGCTCCAGGCGCAGTTGGACAGGCTCGCCGCCGCGGTGAATCCGAAGGTGGTCGCATGGCGACGTGACATCCACGAGCATCCTGAACTCTCGGGGCAGGAAGTGCGCACCGCCGCGCTCGTCGCGAAGCACCTGCGCGCGCTTGGCCTCGTGGTCCGCGAAGGCGTCGGCGGCACGGGCGTCGTGGGCGTGCTGCGCGGCGCCCGTCCAGGCAAGGTCGTCGCGCTGCGCGCCGACATGGACGGGTTGCCCGTCACCGAACAGGTGGAGCTTCCGTTCAAGTCGCGTGTGCGCGCGCAGTACAATGGGCAGGAAGTGGGCGTGATGCACGCCTGCGGTCATGACAATCATGTCGCGATCCTCATGGGTGCGGCCGAGGTCCTGACGGGGATGAAGGCGCAGCTCGCGGGCACCATCGTGTTCGTGTTCCAGCCGGCGGAAGAAGGCGGGCACCCGAAGGGCGGCGGCGGCGCGCAGTGGATGATCGCCGATGGCGTTTTGGATGATCCGAAGGTCGAGGCGATCTTCGGCCTGCATGTCGGCACGGCACCGGTCGGACTCGTGCAGTACCGCTCCGGCCCGACGATGGCCGCATCCAACAACATGCGCATCACGGTGCATGGCAGGCAGACGCACGGCGCGATGCCGCACGATGGCATCGACCCGATCGTCGTCGGTGCGCAGATCGTGCTCGGCCTGCAGACGATCGTGAGCCGTCAGGTCGACATGACGACCGTGCCCGCCGTGGTCACGGTCGGCGCATTCAACGCCGGCATCCGCAGCAACATCATCCCGGACAGCGCGGTGATGATCGGCACCATCCGCACCTTCGACGCCGCGATACGCACGGACATCTTCGCCCGCATCAAGCGCACAGCCGAGCAGATCGCGGCAAGTGCCGGCGCGCACGCGGTCGTGAGCATCGACTCGGGGAATTCGGTCACCTACAACGACCCCGCACTCACCGCACGAATGCTCCCGACGCTGCAGCGTGTGGCCGGCCCGGAGAAGGTGCAGGTCGGACCGCTGCGCACGGGCGCGGAGGATTTCTCGGAGTACCAGCGGCGCATCCCGGGCCTCTTCGTCTTCCTCGGCGTCACGCCGAACGATCGCGATCCGGCGAAGGTGCCCACCAACCACTCGCCGCTCTTCTTCGCTGACGAGGGCGCGTTGCCGGTGGGCGTGCGCATCATGTCGTCACTCGCGCTCGATTACCTGCGGGCGCGGTAGCAGGTCAGTCGTGGTGGGCCTTGGCCTGCCATGCGGCGAGTGAAGTTCCACACTCTGAACAGAACAATGCGT
>JANOTV010000235.1:0-34164 GCA_031416495.1 Gemmatimonadota bacterium | reverse complement strand
CCGCCGCCGCCACCGCCAGCCTGTCCGGCCGTCGCGGTCATCTGCTCCTGGATCGCCGCGATGCGCTTGGGCCAGACGGTCCAGTTGTCACGGTTGCCCTGCGCGATGCGGTCGTTGCCCATCTTCCAGATGTTGAACAGGAACGTCTCGCGATTGCGTGCGACGACGTCGAGAACGGCCTTGTTCGCCGTCACCGAGAAGTCGACCGACTGGCGGAACTTCCACGGGCCCGGCTTCACCGGCAGCGGAAGGTCGGCGCTCGCGATCTGCCGGTTCGCGATGAACGGGATCTCCTGCGGCGTCGGGTGGCCGATGGTCTCCGTGAGAAGACCGATCATGTTGTGGAAGTACACTGTCGTGCGCAGACCGCCATTCCACCAGGTCGAGTAGTTCGCGCCGAGGCGCATCACCACGCCGCCCTTCTCCTCGGCGACGAAGCGGTTGTGCATCGCACCGCCGACCACGTCGAGTCCGGTCTTGATGAGCGGGTGGATGTTGAAGTTCATCGGGTCGCGGAACGGCGGTGCGAACATCACGGTGCCGGCAGGACCGGTCTGGTGATGGTTGTACATCACCTGTGGGTACCACTCCGTGTAGAGCACACGGTTCATGTTCTCGGACTCTGGCTGCGACGCGAGGTAGAAATCGCGATTATTGTCATGCCCGATGTACTTATGGTAGAGCCGCGGGATGCCATTGGTGCTGCGGCGGCGCGGATCCGGATTGCGCATGTACCAGTCGCTGACGAGCTCCATGCCGTCGGGATTGGCGTGCACCATCACGATGATGAGATCGTTGCGGAAGCGCGTGGTCTCCTCATCATCACCGGAGACGAGCTGCCAGTTGGACTCGAGGAGCTGCTGCGCGCCGAGTACTTCGGTCGCATGCAGGCCACCATCGATCCAGACGATGCCCTTCCCGTCCTTCGCGAGCTGCCGCGCCTGCTCGGCGGTGAGACCTTCCGCACGCGCGAGACGCTCGGCGATCTGCCGGTACCGCTCCTTGTTGCGGAGATTCTCGGGGCTCGAGACGATCGCCATCAGCTGCGGGCGGCCCTCGGCGGTCACGCCGATGGTGTCGAGGTCCATGCGATCGGACTCGTTCGCGAGCTTCACCCAGTATTCGGCGAACTTCGAGTAGTTGGGGAGGACGTAATCGGCGCCGATCTCATGGCCGAAGAAATCCTTGGGAGAGGTCAGTCGCTGCTGCGCGGCTGCCGGGAGTGCCAACACGGCAGTGAGGGCGAGCGCGTTACGGAAAGGGCGCCAGGACATCGCGGAATAACTCCGGGTAAGGGGGTACGCCCTTAGTCTACGCAGATCGCGGTGGCACCGCTGGGGCACCGCTGGGGGAGGTGCGCGATCGACGACACAACTGCAGTTTCAGTCAGTCGAATATCAGCGCCAATGGCGCAGGGGTCATCAGTGAATCGTCGGATCCAGTCGCTTATCGTACTTTCGGCCGGCGTGATGCTGCCGTCACTTTCCTCGCCGGCAGAGGCGCAGCCAGTGCGGGCTGCGCAGCCATCCGCCCGTGCGGCCGTGGCCAGCGCCGTGCGATCCGAACAGGCCGAACGCCGCGAGCAGCTGTTCGAGGCGCTGGGCGACGGCATCACACTCGTGCTCGGTTCGCACGAGCCCTCGCCCGACTTCCTTCCATGGCAGCAGGCGCGCGCGTTCCTCTACCTCACCGACTTCCGCGAGCCCGATGCCGCGCTGGTGATGGTCGAGCGCGGCGGCACGAGGCAGGAGATGCTCTTCGTGCGGCCCAGGGATCCCGCGCGCGAAGTCTGGAACGGCGACCGGCTCGGCGTCGATGGCGTGCGTGCGCGCTTCGGCATGGAAGGCCGTGAGACATCGACCCTGCGCGCCGTGCTCGACGAGCTCATCAAGCAGGGCGGTCCGCTCTACGTCGCGGGCGATCTCTCGGGCACTTCCACCGTCCGCACCCGACAGGACCAGTTCATCGATGAGATCCGCGCGGCGCATCCGGGACTCAAGGTCGAGAACGTGGCGAACGCCGTGGGAAGGCTCCGCGGCAGGAAGAGCACGTCGGAGCTGGCGCGCCTGCGGATCGCAACCGAGATCAGCGCGGCCGGACACCTCGCGGTGATGCGCGTCATCCAGCCGAACATCGCCGAGTTCCAGATCGAGGGAATGGCGGAAGGTGCCTGGCGCATGGCCGGCGCGGACGGCCCGGGATACGAGTCGATCGTCGGCTCTGGCCCGAACGCGACCACGCTGCACTACAACCGCAACGACCGCATCGCGCGCGATGGCGAAGTGATCGTGATGGACATGGCGGCATCGTTCGACGGCTACAGCACGGACATCACGCGCACGGTGCCTGTGAACGGCAAGTTTTCGCCGACGCAGCGCGACATCTACTCGATCGTGCTCGATGCGCAGAAGGCCGCGGAGCGGCAGGTGCGCGCCGGCGGGCCGTCCCGCGCGATGACCGATTCGGCGACCTTCGTGCTGCGCGCGGGCCTGGCTCACATCGGCCTCATCGAGAGCGCCGACGCCACCTATGACTGCGGCACCGCCGACCGCGCCCGGGAGTGCCCGCAGCTCTCGCTCTACTACATGCATGGGCTCGGGCACGGCATCGGGCTCGACGTGCATGACCCCGACCAGTACGCGATGAACGGCCGCATCGACGTCGGCAGTGCCTTCACGATCGAACCGGGCATCTACGTGCGTTCGAACCTGATGGAGATCATCTCCGATACGCCGCGCAACCGCGCATTCAAGGCTCGCGTCGCAAACGCGTTAGCGAAGTACTCGGGCATCGGCGTGCGCGTCGAGGATGTCTTCCTCGTGACCGAAGCCGGCGTCGAGCGCCCCTCTGCCGGCGTGCCGCGTGAGATGCACGAGATCGAGCGGGAGATGGCACTCCCCCGCCCGCCGCTCTCACCGGTCCGTCGAACCCCGTAGGATCCCGCCACGGATGCGCCGTGCCTTCGCGCCCGCATTGGGCGCGGGGACGATGTGCCGGTCGATGAGTGTCGCGATCTCGACGGTGGCGGTAATGGTCGCCGTCTCGCCGCCACGCGCGACCGTGAGACCCATCGGCGCGCCCGGTCGCTTGCCCCAGAAATCGCGCCAGCGCTGACCGAAGTCTGGATCGAGCGTCGAGCGGCCGCCGATATGCGTGATCACGTCGTTCAGTGCGAGTCCCGCGCGCGCACCCGCGCCGCTCGGGTCGATCGCTGTCACCCGCACCCCCCGCTCGTCGGCGCGCAGCAGTGCCCCCAGTCGCGGCTCCGCGATCGAGTCGGTGACGATGGTCCAGCCGGCACGCGGCAACCATGTCTCCCAAGGGAACGGCTCACGCCCGCCGATGTATCGGCGGTTGAAGTCGCCGAGTGCGCGGCCACCGGCTGCGCGCGCGACGGCGTTCCAGAAATCGTCGGCCGTGAAGCCTCGGCCGGTCTTCTTCCATGTCTCGGTCCATAGCTCGCGCATCACGTCGTCGAGCGAGCGCCGGTTGTCGGAGGCGTCGCGGATGATGATGTCGAGCGCGAGCCCGGCGAGCGATCCCTTGTCATAGTAGAGATCCGACGTGCCATCGGTCATGCCGAGCCATGCCTGGAGCGATGCATCCTCGAGCGCCGTCGCCGACCGCTCGGCCACGCCGTCGATCTTGCCCAGCGTGACATTGAGAAACTGTGCTTCATCGACGAGCCCCGAGCGCACGAGCGCGAGGTCGGCGTAGTAATCGGTCACGCCTTCGCTCATCCAGAGCCAGGTGGTGGGCTGCGGCCGGTCGTAGACGTACGGCACGAGATCGGCCGGACGGAGACGCTTCACGTTCCATGCGTGCGCGATCTCGTGCGCGTGCACCGACTGCACGAACGGCTCATCCAGGTACCGTGCTCCGACGATCGCCAGCTCGCTCTCGGCGTGCTCGAGCGCGCTCATGCCGCCGAAGGACGAGTCGACGACCTGCAGCACCGTGTACGTCTTCCAGGGAACGTCACCGAACACCGCGGCAAGCGGCGCGACGGACCGCTTGAGGGCATCCCAATGCGTTGCGCGCTGCGCTGGCGAGAGGGCGCCCTCGGGATATGTCGCGAGACGCATCCATCGCTCGGCGACCAGCGCGCTGTCCAGATCGAAACGCCCGACGAAGAACGGATGATCGACGAGGTCGTGGAAGTCAGTCGCGCGATAGCTCCGCGCCGGTCCGGCCGGCGTCATGCCGGTGGCAACGAGCCAGTCGCCTTCGGTGCGAACCGTCACCGTCGCCGGCGTGTCGAGCCGTCCCTCCACGAGTGGGAAGAGCGTCGTGCCGTTGAAGAAGCCGAAATCGTCGGCGGTCCACGAGGCGGAGGTGTCGAGCGTGTCCGCACGAACGGAGTAGGAGATCTCGACCGAACCGCGACGCGCCGGCACGATGCGCCAGGTGTCGGGATCGAGCTTGTCCCAGTCGAGCGAACGTCCCTGCTGGGTGGCGGTGAAGCCGGATACATGCCGCGCGAAGTTCGAGATCTCGTACGCACCCGGCGTCCAGGCGGGGAGCGACAGCAACACCGGCGTGTTCCCCTCCACCTGCATCGTGGCGCGCACCCCGATGCGTCGCTCGGCGGCGTGGGCGGCATCGAGGGTCACCTCGAACCGCAGGCCCGCGACGGGCGCCGAGAGTGCGGCGCGCGCGACCGGTTGTGCGGCGAGCGCGACCGGTTGTGCGGCGAGCGCCGATGCGGACGCGAAGATGGCGGCCGCCAGGCGGACGGCTGAATACGGGGCATTGGGCATCCCGAACGGTCGGCAGGGAGGATGCTGTTTGCAAGGCGTCCGTGCCGTTCCGTTTGGCTGGGTCGTCCTTCAACTCGGACCCAACCACCCACTGGAAATGACCGCTCCCACAGGCCGGACCAGAGCGCAAGAAAACAAGCGTCTTCACGTCGTCATGCGAGACGGATCCCTCGTCGAGGGCTCCATCTTCATCGGCGAGGACATGTCGCTCGTGTCGTTTCTCGCGAGCCGGAAGGGCGGCTGGATGAACATGGTGGATGCCCACCGCCCCAAACTGAACGAGCCGACGGGTCACCTCGTCGTCCAGACGGACCTCGTCGTCCTCGTCACGGCCCCGGACGGCAACATGCAGGTGGTTGGCCAGGCGGGATCGGGCGCCGGCGAGCGCAAGGTCGAGCTCTACCTCATCGGTGGCAAGGCCCTGCGAGGCCACCTGTTCATCGCCCCGATGCAGCGCATGAGCGACTACCTGAGCCACTGTGGCAAGTTCGCCGGACTCTCGGGTGCGACGCTGCTGCCTGATGGCCACGAGATCGGCGATGTGGCCGTGAATGCATCCTCGATCGCGATGATCCGCGAGGCCCGCGGCGCCGAGCCGACGATATGATGTAGCCCGCCGAGTGCACGCGTCCCGCGCGTGCACTCGCGCATGGGGCGCGTTCGAGGGCAGATTCCCCGATGGTAAGCAACCTCTATCGGGATGGTCCTTGTGAGATCGCGAATCGGCATTGCGCTCCAGATGTGCGCTGCGACAGCGCTCGCGGCGCAGCAGTCGCCTTCCACGACCAGCACGGTCTTCTACGACATCCGCTTCCCCAACGCCGTGCATCACGAGGGGAACGTCACGATCCGTTACTCATCGCTCGGCGCTGCGCCGCTGCGTGTGCTGTGGAAGGCGCTGTGACGAGACCGTTCTGGGCGACCGTAGCGTGAGTCGCGCCGCGAAGGACCCCGCGCCGACGCCCAGACCCGCGCGTGGGGGACGTCTGACGCCCTGCCTCACTCCGCACGGGCGGCTCGTGCTCACCCACGCGGACGACGCGACGGAGCTCGCGACGGAGCGCGCCGAGGTGCTCGAGCAGGCCTTTGCGCGCGGGGCAGGGCATGGGCTGCTCGCGCTCGGAGCGCGGAACGTGGCGAGCGCGCTTCCACCGGCCTTCGGGTGGTGGCGGGAGTTCGCCGCGCGCCTCGTCACGGCGCTCTGCCTGCGCGCGGACGTCGCCGAGGCGCGCTCCGCGATCGGACCGCCGGAAGCGCCGGGGGACGAGGAACTCGAATCGCTGCTCCGTGCCGCACCCCTGATGGACGGAGCCGAGTACCTGAGCGTCGCGGTGCTGCGCGTATTGTGGAACGAGCTGGCCCAGGCATTCGTGACCGAGCTCGAGGAGTCCGGCGCCACGCTCGCGGAGTTCCTGAAGAGCCTCGATCCGGCCTGGAACGTGGTCGGACGCGTGCACTTCAACCTGGCCGAGAACCGCCGCGATCCAGAGGCACCCTTCGCCTTCCTGGCGACTTACACCGGCCGACTAGGGGCCAGCGGCAACGCCCAGCACCAACCGCTGGGTCAGGCGCTGCAGGAATTCGCTGGTGCCGCCAACAAGGAGCGCCTGCTCTCGCTGCTCGTGCCCGTGCAGCGTGCCGCGGAGCGTTGCGACTGGCTGCGCACGATGGTCGCCAGTGGCGAGATATTCCACCCGCTACGCTGGGCTCCGGAGGAGGCATTTCGCCTGCTCGGCGACGTGCACGAACTCGAGCGCGCCGGCGTCGTGGTGCGCATGCCCGCGAACTGGCGCGCCGGCCGCCCGCCGCGACCGCGCGTCTCGGGCACGGTGGGAAGCGGTGCGCCCTCGGGTCTCGGTCAGGACGCCTTGCTCGATTTTCGCGCCGAGCTCACGCTCGACGGCGAGCCGCTGACGGGCGCGGAGGTGAAGGCGCTGCTCGCCGGGACAAGCGGGTTCGCGTTCCTGCGCGGCCAGTGGGTCGAGGTCGATCGCGAGCGGCTCGAGAGCACGCTCGCGCGCTTCCGCGACGCCGAACGCCTGGCCACCGCGGGGCGTCTGAGCTTCGCGGAGGCGATGCGCCTGCTCGCGGGTGCGGAGATCGGCGGCCACGACCTGGACGGTGAGGCGCACGGTGCGGACCGGGAGTGGGTTGGCGTCGGCGCCGGACCGTGGCTCGCCGAGCGGCTCGCGGGCCTGCGCTCGCCCGCGGGGCTCGCGCGGGTCCATCCCGGGCGCGAACTGCACGGGACGCTGCGGCCCTATCAGGAGGCCGGTGTGCGCTGGCTGCACCTCTGCTCCGAGCTCGGCCTCGGCGCGTGCCTGGCCGACGACATGGGGCTCGGCAAGACCATTCAGGTGCTGGCGCTTCTGCTCGTGCACCGCAAAGAGAACACGAACGGGAACGGGCGACGACCGAATTTGCTAGTGGCGCCGGCCTCGCTGCTCGCCAACTGGGCCGCGGAACTCGAGCGTTTCGCGCCCAGCCTTGCGGCGCAGATCGCGCACCCGTCCGCGATGTCTGCCGAGAAGCTGGCCTCGATCGAGCCTGCCGAACTCGCGGGCACGGACCTCGTGATCACCAGCTACGGTTCACTGCTGCGGATCCCGTGGCTCCAGTCGACCGCCTGGAATCTCGTCATCCTCGACGAGGCCCAGGCCATCAAGAACCCGGGCTCGAAGCAGACGCGAGCGGCCAAGAAGCTCAGCGCGCGCGCACGCATCGCGCTGACCGGCACGCCGATCGAGAATAGCCTCGGCGACCTCTGGTCGCTGTTCGACTTCCTGCTGCCTGGGCTGCTTGGCTCCGAGCGGGAGTTCGCGCGCTACGCAAAGCGCCTCGCGTCCGGTCCCGCCGGTTCCCACGGTCCGCTCCGCGAACTCGTGCGGCCGTACATCCTGCGGCGCCTCAAGACCGACCGGACCGTCATCGCCGATCTGCCGGACAAGACCGAGGTCAAGGCCTACTGCACGCTCGGCCGCCGACAGGCGGCGCTCTACCAGGACAGCGTGGGTGAGCTCACCAAGCGCATCGCAGGCACGGAGGGGATCCAGCGCAGAGGCCTGGTGCTCGCCTTCCTCATGCGCTTCAAGCAGATTTGCAACCATCCATCCCACTGGCTTGGCGACGGCGCCTGGGACCAGAAGGACAGCGGGAAGTTCGCCCGTCTGCGCGAGCTGGCCGAGGTTATTGTCGCCAAGCAGGAAAAGCTGCTGGTTTTCACCCAGTTCCGCGAGGTGACCGAGCCGCTCTCCACCTTCCTGGGCGGGGTCTTCGGTCGGCCCGGGCTCGTCTTGCACGGCGAGACGGCGGTGAAGAAGCGTCAGGAACTGGTGCGGCGTTTCCAGGAGGACGAGACGGTTCCGTTCTTTGTGCTCTCGCTCAAGGCCGGCGGCACAGGGCTCAACCTCACGGCGGCGGCCCATGTGGTGCACTTTGATCGCTGGTGGAATCCGGCGGTCGAGAACCAGGCCACGGACCGCGCCTTCCGCATCGGACAGACGAAGAACGTGCTGGTGCACAAGTTCATTTGCAGGGGGACGGTCGAGGAGAAGATCGACGCCCTGATTGAATCGAAGAAACAACTCGCGCAGCACCTGCTCGAGGGTGGGGCGGAACTGGATCTGACGGCACTCAGCGACGCCGAGCTCCTGCGGCTCGTCGCACTCGACATCGGCACCGCGCAATCGGAGTGACGCATGTACTACGAATGGAAACCCTATGTGCCCGTGGCCACGCGCCGGAGTCAGGCTGCGCGCGCGCTGAAGAAACTCTCGAAGCCGGGCCAGCGCCCGGCTCCGGTGGTGATCGTGGGCCGCACGATCGCGCGTACCTTCTGGGGGAAAGCCTGGTGCGAGAACCTCGCGCGCTACCGCTACAACTCTAATCGTCGGCCGCGGGGGCGCCCGTACGTGCCCCACGGCTCGGTGGTGGATCTCACGCTGAGTCCCGGCAAGGTCGCCGCGCGCGTGAGCGGATCGCAGCTCTACCAGGTGGCGATCGAGGTGACGCCGCTCTCCAAGGCGCACTGGAAGGCGCTCTGCAAGGACTGCGCCGGTGGTATCGATTCGGTGGTCGAGCTGCTGCAGGGCCGCTTCGCGCGCGGCGTCATGGAGCGCCTGTGCCGCCCGAAGACCGGACTCTTTCCGGCTCCTGCCGAGATTCGCTTCTCCTGCACCTGTCCCGACTGGGCCTCGATGTGCAAGCACGTCGCGGCCACGCTCTACGGCGTCGGGGCGCGACTCGACGAGCGCCCCGAACTCTTCTTCGCGCTGCGCCAGGTGGAGGAGAAGGACCTGATCGCCGAGGCCGGTGACGCGCTGGCGCTCCCGCGCGTCGGCCCCGCGTCCAACAAGCTCCTCGCCGCCGCCAACTTGTCGGAGCTGTTCGGGCTCGAGCTCGGGTCCGCTGAGCCGACGCCCGGACCCCGTAAGCGGAATCCGCCGGTGAAGCCGCCGGTGAAGCCGCCGGTGAAGCCGCCGGTGAAGTCGCCGGTGAAGTCGCCGGTGAAGTCGCCGGTGAAGTCGCCGGTGAAGTCGCCGGTGAAGTCGCCGCGCAAGGCGCGCAAGGGGCGCAAGGGGCGCAAGAAAGAGTAGTTCCGCACGGGCCTGACGGCGGGCGCGGACGCGCCCAGTTCAGCCTGCTGGCACGCATAGCAAGCAGTTTACTACCACCTCTTTCCTCCCACCTGTAGTTTTCGCCTGTCCAGCAAGCACAGGTATCCGTTGAAGATCGCCGTCTGCATCAGGCGCGTCCCCGACATGGACCTCCGCTTCAAGATCGGCCCCTCCGGCAAGGCCGCGGACGAAACGGAGCTCAAGCTGGACATCTCCGATTTTCATGGCTACGCCGTCAAAGCGGCACTCCAGATCAAGGAGAAGCGCAACGAGGGCGTCGTGCCGACGTTCTCCTTCGCGAACTTCCTCATCGGACACCTGAGCTGGAAGTCGTTGCTCGACGGCTTCGCTTGCACCGAGTGCGACCGCCGCACGCCGGTCTGCCCGGCGCACATTACGGGGAAGCTGCTCTCGCCCCGCAAGATCATGGTGAATGTGCGCGAGCGGCGCGGGTTGCGAGACCCGCGGCCATTGCGCTCGCGAGACTCCAGTGCGAGATAGACACCGGCGGTTCGTCGCCGACCGCCATCGCGGCAAGCGCTTCGCCTGTCGCCCCGGAGAACTTGAAGCCGAAGCCGTTGCAGGGGCTGCCGAGCACGACCTGTGGATGTTCGGGGTGCCGGTCCAGGATGAACTGACCGTGCGGCGTGACGGTGTACATGCACGTCGCGCCGCGCAGCCACGCCCCCGCATTGCGCGGGAAGTATCGCTGCATCGTCGCCGTCACCGGCGCGATGTCGCTCGCGCGGATGTGCTTCCAGCGTTTCCTCACCTCCTCAGCCGTCTCGCGTGTCATGCGTGATTCCGAATGCGTCGAGCCGTTCGTGTGCGGCGGCTCCCAGCTGTCGAAGCCGATCACTTCATGGCCCGCCACCGCCAGCCGCCATGCGGCAGCGCTGCCCACGGCGCCGAGGCCCATCACGATAACCTTCATGCGCGCGTGGCCAATGCGTGTTCAGCGGTAGCGAACCTGTACCTGACTCCCACTTCATGGACCGGCCCCTGGTAGGTGCGTTCGCCGCCGAACTCCTGGAAGAATCTCGTCCACATGTACTTCGCTCCACCAGTCAGACCGCGGTGTGTGCATCGTCCAAAGTACGCGGCCTCCACTGGCGCGTTCCCCTCCCCGCAGCAAATATCAGCGATACGTGATGAACCTCACTGACCGCTCAATACCGACGTCACACATGCGCACTGTTCTATCGTTTCTCGTCGCTGCAGCGACGATCACTGCAACATCCGGCATCGTGGTGGCGCAACAGGCCACCGTTGCTGCGGATCTCGTCGTCCGCAACGGCCGCATCTATACTGCTGATGGCGCGCGGCCGATCGTCGCTGCGATCGCCATCCGAGACGGACGTGTGATCTTCGTCGGTGACGAGGCCGGCGCGCGCGCACTCACCGGTGCGGGCACGCAGGTGCTCGACCTCGGCGGTCGCACGGTGATCCCGGGCATGACGGACGCGCATGCGCACGTCGCAGGACTCGGCGAGTCGCTGCGCAACGTGGATCTCGTCGGCACGACGTCGTACCAGCAGGTGATCGCGCGCGTGGTAGAGCGCGCCCGCCACACGCCGAAGGGCGAGTGGATCGTCGGACGTGGCTGGGACCAGAATGACTGGGGCGACACGCGCTTCCCCACGCACGAGGCGCTCACGCGCGCGCTGCCCGACCATCCCGTATACCTCGTGCGCGTGGATGGCCACGCCGCGGTCGTGAACACGATGGCGATGCAGAAGGCGAATCTGACGAAGGCGACGCAGGAACCCACCGGCGGCTCCATCGAGCGCGATGCGGATGGCAATCCGGCAGGTGTGCTCGTCGACAATGCGCAGCGTCTCGTCGGCCGCGCGATCCCAGCACCCACGCGCGCACAGACGAAGGACGCGATCAAGGCCGCGATCGCCGAGATGCACAAGTATGGGATGACCGGCGTACACGATGCGGGTTCGTAGCCGTCCGTGGTGGAGCTGTACGAGGAACTCGGCCGCGAGAACGCGCTCAACATCCGCCTGTACGCCATGATCTCCGACAATGCCGCGGCGATCGACGCGCTCATCACACGCGGCCCTCAGAACGGCATCCACAATGGCATGCTGTGGCTGCGCTCGATCAAGCTCTACCAGGACGGCGCGCTCGGCTCACGCGGCGCGGCGCTCCTCGAGCCGTACTCCGACGACGCGAAGACGAGCGGCTTGCTCGTCTCCGCACCGGCGCACATCCAGGATGTCGCAGCGCGCGCGCTCAAGGCCGGGATCCAGGTGAACACGCACGCCATCGGCGACCGGGGCAACCGGCTCGTGCTCGACTCATACGAGGCCGCGCTCACAGCCGTGCCCACCGCCGATCATCGCTTCCGCGTCGAGCACGCGCAGATCCTGCACCATGACGACATCCCGCGCTTCGCCGCACTGGGCGTGATCCCGTCGATGCAGGCGTCGCACCAGACGAGCGACATGTATTGGGCGGGCAACCGGCTCGGCGATACGCGCCTCCGCGGCGCCTACGCGTGGCGTTCGCTGCTCGAGAGCGGCGTCATCATCCCGAACGGTTCCGACTTTCCCGTGGAACACGTCGATCCGCTGATCTCGTTCAAGGCGTCGGTGTCGCGGCAGGATGCGCGCGGCTGGCCCGCGGGCGGCTGGTTCCCCGAGCAGCGCATGACGCGTGACGAGGCGCTCAAGTCGATGACGCTCTGGCCCGCGTACTCGGCGTTCCAGGAAGACGAGCTCGGATCGCTCGCGAAGGGCAAGCGCGCGGACTTCGTCGTGCTCGACCAGGATATCATGCGTGTGCCGGATGCAGTCCTGCCTGCGACCAAGGTCATCTCGACCTGGGTGGGCGGACGCAAAGTCTACGAACGGAGGTAGCAGCGTGGTACCGTCCAAGCAGCTCTTCACCATCCGCATCGCGCTGGTCGCTGGTGTCGCGATCTTCGCGGGACTCGCGGCGTACCAACGCGCACAGGGCATGCTCCCGAGCGTGAGCGGCGACTCCATGCTCGAGATGATGCGCTACGTGCTCTGGGGACTCTCGCTTGCGGCCGTTTTCGCCGCGATCTTCCTCAAGGCGCGCATCGACGGTGCGACGGCTCCCGGCGCGCACGGCAAGCTGACCATCATCGGATGGGCGTTCGGCGAGGGCGTCGCGCTCTTCGGCACGGCGCAGCACTTCGCCGGCGGTCCCATCGCGACGATGGCGCTTGGACTCCTGACGTTCATCGTGGTGCTGATCCTCCTTCCCGTGCCGCAAACCCCGCAGAAGCTCGGCTGATGCGGGTGATCTCGCTGCTGCCGAGCGCGACGGAGATCGTCGCCGCGCTCGGCGGGCTCGAACACCTGGTGGGCGTCACGCATGCCTGCGACCATCCGCCGATGGTGGACTCGCGCGTGCGCGTGACGACGACCGCCGTGGACGGCGACGCGGCGCCGGGCGAAGTGGATGCGCAGGTGCGTCGTATCTTCGACGCCGGCCAGCCGCTCTACACGCTGCTCGAGGACCGCATCAGGGCGCTGCGTCCTGACCTGCTCATCACGCAGGCGCTCTGCGACGTGTGCGCGGTGACCGAGACGGATGTGCGGGCGCTCGCGGCCCGGCTCGAGCCGCCGCCGACGGTGCTCACGCTCGACGCCACCTCACTCGATGGCGTGCTCGACGACATCGCGCGCGTCGGCGCGGCGCTTGGGCTCGAGTCGGAGGCGGAGGAGTTGCTCATCGGCGCGCGGGCCCGCATGCGTCGCGTGCACGACACGCTCAAGTCGGCGAAGGCGCCGCGTCCGCGCGTCGCAGTCATCGAGTGGGGAGAACCGATCTACGCAGCGGGCCACTGGGTGCCCGAGATGGTGCATCGCGCCGGTGGCGTGGACACCCTGGCGAAGCGGGGGGAGCACTCCGTCGTGGTCACGCGCGATGCGGTGCGCGACGCCGACCCCGAGGTGATCCTGATCGCACCGTGCGGGTATGACCTTGCCCGCGCGCAGCAGGAGGGTGAGCGACTGCTCGCGCTCGATGGATGGGCGTGGGCGCGCACGCGTCGCGTGTACGCCATCGATGCCAATGCATTCGCGAGCCGTCCGGGCCCACGGTTGGTTGACGGCATCGAGGTGTTCGCGCGATGCTTCAGTCCCACATTGTTCTCGCCACTCGACACCGGCCGTGCGGCGCCGCTGACCACCGCTGCGCGCGCTGCCTTCGCCATTCCCGCCTGAGACCCACCAGATGCTGAAGCCACCCGCCATCGAATTCCTGAAGCGCCTGCTCGATACGCCCGGACCTTCGGGCTACGAGGCGGCAGCCGCGGCGGTCTGGCGTGAGGAGGCGCGCACCTTCGCTGCGAGCGTGCAGGGCGACGTGCATGGCAACAGCATCGCCGTCGTGAATCCCGAAGGTTCTCCGACCATCATGCTCGCGGGCCACATCGATGAGATCGGCGTCATCGTCACGTGGATCGACGACGACGGCTTCGTGCACATCGGACCGATCGGCGGATGGGACCCGCAGGTGCTCGTCGCGCAGCGAATCCGGTTTCTCGGACGTGAGGGCGACGTGTACGGCGCCGTCGGCAAGAAGCCGATCCATCTCATCAAGCCCGAGGACCGCGACAAGGGAACGAAGTTCCCCGACCTCTGGGTGGACATCGGCGCCTCGTCGCGCGCGCAAGCCGAGGCGCGGCTCTCGATCGGTGACGCGGGAGTGATCGACTCGCGCACGATGGATTTCCCGAACGACCGCATCGTCTCGCGTTCGGTGGACGACCGCATCGGCGCGTTCGTGGTGCTGGAGGCACTGCGCCGCTACGCCGCCGAGCCGGGCGATGCACGCGTGGTGGCGGTCGCGACGACGCAGGAGGAGATCGCACATCACGGCGGCGGCGCACGTGTCGGCGCGGAGCGCGTGGACCCCGCGATGGCGATCGTGGTGGACGTGACCTTCGCGACCGATCACCCCGGCATCGAGAAGAAGGAACTCGGGGATTCCAAACTCGGCAGCGGCCCGGTGCTCACGCGCGGCTCGATCGTCTCGCCGGTGGCATTCCGCGTGCTGCGCGACACTGCGGACTCGATGCGCATCCCGTACACCCTGCATGCGGCAGGGCGCGAGACCGGCACCGATGCCGACGCGATCCATCTCGCGCGGAGCGGCGTTGCGACCGCCGTGCTCTCCATCCCGAACCGCTACATGCACTCGCCGAACGAGATGGTGAGCCTCGTCGATCTGGATCAGGCGGCGACACTGATCGCGGCGGCATGCCGCGCGGTGACTGAGACGACCGACTTCACCGCACGCTGAACCTAACGCACGCCTAATCCTCCCAGGAGAACACCCACCGATGCACCGTCCATTCATCGTTCGCGCCGCGGCATGCGCCTTCATCGCCATTGCCGGAGCGGCGACTGCCTCGCAGGCGCAGCCATTCTCGAACATCCCCAAGTCGGGGAGCGGGACGGTCGTGCTGCGCGCCGCGCGCGTGATCGACGGCACCGGCGCCGCGCCCATCGTCAACGGCGTGGTCGTCGTGACCGACGACAAGATCGTCGCCGTCGGCCCTGAGTCCGTCGTGCGCATACCCGCCGGCGCGCGCCGCGTCGACCTCGGCAATGCGACGCTGCTGCCGGGATTCATCGACATGCATGTGCACCTGGTCGGGCGCGAGACCGAGGATCCCGCGAAGCAGCACGCGAACGTGACCGAATACCCGGGCGCCTCCGCCATCATCGGCGCTGAACATGCGCGTCGCACATTGCTTGGCGGCTTCACGAGCGTGCGACAGGTGGGTGCCTATGGCTTCGAGGACATCGGCCTGCGGAAGGCCATCGAGGAGGGCTTCGTGCCCGGCCCGCGCATGCAGGCCGGCGCGCATTCGCTCGGCATCACCGGCGGTCATTGCGATGAGAACAATTATCGCCCGGGACTCAAGGATGGCTCGCCGCGGACCGGCATCGCCGACGGCGTCGAGGAGGTGCGCGCGGCCGTGCGCTACCAGGTGAAGTACGGCGCCGACGTCATCAAGACCTGCGCGACGGCAGGCGTGCTCTCCGGCGGCGACGCCGAGGTGGGCGTGCTGCAGTACACCTTCGACGAGCTGAAGGCGATGGTGGACGAGGCGAAGAAAATGGGCCGCAAGGTCGCCGCGCATGCGCACGGCGCCGCGGGCATCAAGGTGGCGACGCGCGCAGGCGTCGCGAGCATCGAGCATGGATCGTTCCTCGATGAAGAGGGCGCGAAGCTGATGGCGGAGCACGGCACCTTCCTCGTGCCGACGATGATGGCCGGCGAAGCGGTGCTTCGTGCAGCGA
This sequence comes from Gemmatimonadota bacterium, assembly GCA_031416495.1. GTDB lineage: Bacteria > Gemmatimonadota > Gemmatimonadetes > Gemmatimonadales > Gemmatimonadaceae > Pseudogemmatithrix. The sequence continues at coordinate 18,492 of JANOTV010000235.1, read as the reverse complement.
ATGGCGGCGGCCTGCCTCCGTATGTCGCGGTCAAGGCGCGCGCGGCGGCGGCCGCGATGAAGAACGCCACGCGTATCGCGATCGCCGCAGGCACACCCATCGCGCTCGGCACCGACGCCGGCGTCGGCAAGCACGGCGAGAACGCGCACGAGTTCACGCTCATGGTCGAGTGGGGCGGCATGACGCCGATGCAGGTGATCGTCGCGGGCACGTCGAGCGCGGCGAAGCTGCTTGGGTGGGATGCGCGCCTCGGCACGCTCACCGCCGGCAGGCTCGCCGACATCGTCGCCGTGCCGGGTGATCCGCTCAGCGACGTGAAGGTGCTCGAGCGCGTGAGTTTCGTCATGAAGAACGGCGTCGTCTTCAAGGGCGACGGCGCCGTCCGCTAGCTGTCAGCGAACGAGTCGACGACAAACCGTGCCACCCATTCCGCCGCCGCAGTCCGAAGGCCTCACGACGACCACCACGCACCCGCTCTACTGGTGCCGGTACTCGCCGCCATCCCCGCGCAGCCGCATGCTTGTGCTGCACGGAGGTCCCGGTGCGCATCACGACTACCTGCTGCCGCAGATGCTCGAGCTCGCGTACGCGCACGAGCACGCGCACACGCGCACACACGAGTGCCTGTTCTACGACCAGCGCGGCGGTGGACGCTCCAAGACCGACGATCGCACGCCGATCACCTGGCAGATGCATGTCGAGGACCTGACGCGCGTCATCGCCGAGCTGGAACCCGGCCCGCTGACTCTCGTCGGCTATTCGTGGGGAGGGATGCTGACATTGTTGTATCTGATCGAGGCGCTCGCGGGGCGTGCAGGACCGCTGCCAGTACGACTCGTGTTGATCGACCCCGCGCCCGTATCGCGCGCGTGGCGCACGGAGTTCGAGGCGGAGTTCTCGCGCAGGCAATCGAGCGCCGAGGTGGCCGCACTCCGGGAGGCACTCGGGGCGAGTGGTCTCCGCGAGAGCGATCCCGACAGCTACCGGCAGCGCATCTTCGAACTGAGCGTTGCCGGCTACTTCGCCGATCCAGCGCGCGCGCAGGATCTCACGCCCTTCCGCGTCACCGCCCGTGTGCAGCAGTCGGTATGGGAGTCGCTGGGCGATTTCGACCTCATCCCGCTGCTCGCGGGCGCGCGGATTCCCTCGCTGGTGGTGCATGGACGGCAGGACCCGATCCCGCTCGCTTCATCGGCGGCGGTTGCGAACAGCCTCGGTGCCGAGTCTTTGTGGCTGGAGGACTGTGGGCACGTTCCATATGTTGAGCAGGCGGATGCCCTCTTCGCCCGCATCCGGCAGTTCCTCGATGAGACCGAATCCCTCGTGACCAACTGAGATGACCGCACACGAAGAGATCACTCAGCCACATGTCGCGACCATCGAGTTCGACGGGCGTCGCTACAACGTCTCGGTCCGCATCATCTACGACGGCATCGAGTACGTGGGTCGGCTCTGGTTCGCCGACGAGTCATGGGAAGACCTCGGGCTCCCCGACCGTGGGGCCCTCGGAGGCCGCACGCGCGACGAAGTGATCGCCGCCGCGAAGGGCCTCTCGCAGGCCGAACTCTCGAGGCGCCACAAGCGCGCCCGCGCCGAGAAGCGCCGCTTTTTGGGACTGCGCACGCACACGGAAGATGTCCTGGCCAAGATCCGGTACCTGAACCAGGTCGCCATCTCGATGCGTGCCGGCCTGCTGGACGTCGAGGGCGCCGCACAGGAGATCGATCTCACGGAGAAGCAGCTGCACCGGCTGGTCGATCAGCTGAGTGAGCAGGCGGGGATCGAGGAGTAAAGCGCGGCGAACCTCCCACCTCCCCCCGCACACCTCCTACCTTTAGCCCATGGATTCCAGGGCCGCTGCGCACCTCCTGCACGAGATCGTCGCATTGCTCGAACTGCAGGGCGAGGACCCCACGGTCCCCGCCCCGTACGCCGATGCGGCTCGCTCGTTGGCGGCCAATGACGTCCAGCCCCTCGCCGAGATCCTGCGCCGAGACCGGCGCCGCTTCGCGCCCGAAGTCATCGACGTGCTCGAGGATCTCAAGGAGTCGGGCGACTCCACGCTCCTCGACCAGCTGCGAGAATCGACGCCCGAAGGCCTCTTCGAGATGATGCGCGTGCCGGGCCTCGGGCCGTCGCGCATCCGCCGCATCCACGAGGGACTCGGCCTCGACACGCTGCAGGAGCTCGAGGACGCGGCGCGCGACGGACGCCTCGCCGAATTGCCGCGCTTCGGCGCGCGGACCGCTGAGCAGGTCCTGCGCGGCATCGCGTGGCTCAAGGAAAGCGGTGCGCAGGTGCTGTATCCGCATGGACGCGCCGAGGCGGAGCGGATGCTCGCGGCGATGCGGCGGCTCACTGGCGTCGTGCGCGCTGAACTCGCGGGGACGATCCGCCGTCACTGCGAGACCATTCGCGAAGTGGAGATCGTCGCCGCCTGCTCGCGCGACGCAGAGGGCGTTGCGGCGGCCTTCGCGCGGTCGCCCGGAGTCCGCGACTCCGTCGGCAGCGGCACGCGCGAATTGTCCATCCGCTTCGACGACGGCATGCGCCTGCAGCTGCACTGCGTGCCGGTCGATCAGTTCGTCGTCACCTGGTTCCGCACCACCGGCAGCGCGACGCACGTCGCTGAGGTCGTCGCCCGCGCCGCGCACCGCGGGCTGGTGATTGGCCTGCACGATGTGCGCGATGCATCCGGCGCCACACTCGACATCGCCGATGAGCATACGCTCTATGCCGCCGTCGGCCTGCCCTGGCTGCCGCCGGAGCTGCGCGAGGGACTCGGCGAGTCCGAAGCCGCCGCCGACGGGTCGCTGCCGACCCTCATTCAGCTCTCCGACATCCGCGGCGTGCTGCATTGTCACTCGCAGTACTCCGATGGCGGCGCGAGCATCGCGGAGCTCGCCGCCGAGGCACGTCGCCGCGGGTGGAGTTATCTCGGCATCTCCGATCACTCGCAATCGGCGTTCTATGCCGGAGGGCTGACCACGGAGTCACTCGCGCGGCAGCACGAGGAGATCGAGGCGATCAACATGTCGTTCTCGGATTTCCGTGTGCTCAAGGGCGTCGAAGCCGACATCCTCCCCTGCGGCCGCATCGATTATCCCGTCGAAGTGCTCGACCGGTTCGACTACGTGATCGCCTCGGTGCACTCGCGCTTCGGCATGAACGAGACGCAGATGACCGACCGCGTGCTCAAGGCGCTCGACGATCCGCACATGGCGATCCTCGGACATCCGACCGGCCGGCTGCTCCTCACGCGCGAGCCGTACGCCATCAACATGGAAGCGGTGATGGCGCGCGCCGGAGAACTCGGTGTCGCCATCGAGCTGAACGCCGACCCCCACCGCCTCGATCTCGACTGGCGCCTCTGCCGCTCGGCGAACCGGCACGGCGCGCGCATCGAGATCGGCCCCGATGCCCATTCGGTCGATGGCCTCGAGAATATGGGCCTGGGCATCAGCATGGCGCGGAAGGGTTGGCTCACCGCTGACGACGTGATCAACACACGCTCGGCTGACGACCTCGTGGCATTCGCGACGCAGCGACGACTCGCACGCGCGAGCGCATGACGGCAAAGAAGGTCGCAAAGAGGCCCATCCGAGTGTTCCGTGGCCCCGCGCTCCTCGCCCACGCGCTCGAAGTCCAGCGCCGTCTGGAAGCCGAGTACCCCGGCGCGTACTGCGAACTCGATCATCGCAACGCGTTCGAACTCGCGGTCGCGACGGTCCTCTCCGCGCAATGCACGGACAAGCGCGTCAACATGGTGACCCCCGAACTCTTCCGGCGCTGGCCCGACGCGGAATCGCTCGCGGCTGCCCCCATCGAAGCGATCGAGGAAGTCATCAAGAGCACAGGGTTCTTCCGTGCGAAGTCCAAGTCCCTCTCCGGACTGGCGAACATGCTGGTCGAGAAGTACGGCGGGGCGATACCCGGCACGATGGCCGAGATCGTGACGCTTCCGGGCATCGGTCGTAAGACGGCGAACGTGGTGCTCAGCAATGCGTTCGGCGTTAACGAGGGCATCGTCGTGGACACGCACGTCGCCCGGCTGGTCGCACGGTTCGGCATCACCCGCGAGACTGACGCTGTTCGGATCGAACAGGCACTCATCCCGCTCTTTGCGCGCGACAGCTGGGGCAAGCTCTCGCACCTTCTCATCTGGCATGGCCGCCGCACCTGCAATGCGCGCAAACCGCGCTGCAACGACTGCGTGTTGGCCGATATCTGCCCCTCATTCACACCATGACTGCATTGACCTCACCACGTCCGCTGTTCGCCAGCCTTCTGGTCGCCGGCACTCTCGCCTGCGCCGTCGCCGCCCCGTCGGCCACCGGCACCAACGCCCAACTGCTCGCGCCCGCCGCAAACGCCTGCCAGCTCGCCCGTGAGGACGCCGCCCTCGACCCGCGTCTCGACGTGGACAAGGTCCCAGCGCCAATCAGGATGACGCCGGCGCCCATCCGTCGGCCGGTGCCCCGCACCGCCCTCCGGCGCGATGGCAGTTCGGTCATCCGGGTGGAGGTCCTCGTGGACACGCTCGGTGTGCCGGACATGTCCACCTTCGCCGTGATCCAGTCGTCCCACACCTGGTTCGCCACCGGCGCGAAGAGCGCCATCGCCAAGTGGACTTTCACCCCGGCCGAACTGGGTGGATGCAAAGTGGCCCGATACTACCAATTCAGTGCCTCATCGGCCCCTCGAAGGTCGCGATAACGGCTCTGGTTCCGTTAGATTTGACTCACCTCGCCGGGGCAGTGATGTCCCTTCAGAATCCGCTAAAACCAAGAACGGCCCCACCATATGAAGACTGCGACATTCGAGACCAATCACGGCACCATTACCGCCGAGCTCTTTGAAAAGGACGCTCCGGACACGGTCGCCAACTTCGAGAAGCTCGCGAACTCCAGTTACTACGACGGCATCCGCTTCCATCGCGTGATCCCCGACTTCGTCGTACAGGGCGGCTGCCCGAACGCCAAGATCGGCGGCACCCCGAAGGGCCCGCCGGGCACCGGTGGTCCGGGCTGGACCATCAAGTGCGAGACCGCCGGCAATCCGCAGACCCACAAGGTGGGCGCTCTCTCCATGGCGCACGCCGGCAAGAATACGGGCGGATCGCAGTTCTTCATGGTACTTTCCGAGGCCAACACGCGTCACCTGAACGGTGTGCACACCATCTTCGGACAGATCACCGACGGGCTGGACATCATGAAGAAGATCACCCAGAACGACAACATGGTCACGGTGCGCGTCACATGAGTACTGCCAACACCCCGATGTCCGGCCGCGACACCGCGGCCGCTTTCCGCGGCCTCATCGTCGGCTTCGTCGTGGTCGCCCTGATCGTCCTGGCGATCATCCACTTCACGAACCGGAAGTTCGCGGGGCACGAGCCGACGGCTACGGCGACCTCGACGACGTCGACGCCCTGACATGACCACCGGCCTTGCCTCGGCCGGTACCACCGAGCGCCCCTTGCCCCTCCAGGGGCTCGGGGCGCTTCCGTTTCCGCTGCGCGCCGCACTCACGCCGGGTCTCACGCTCGCCGCGCTGGCCGTCGGCGGGCTGTTGCAGCTCTCAGCGGCCAGCCGGGCATGGACCCATCCGTTCCTGCTTGTCACGCTCATCGTGCTCGGCGCACCGGTCGTGCTGCGGACGGTGCGCGGACTCCTGCGCGGGCAGTTCGCCGCCGATGTGGTCGCGATGCTCGCTATCGTCACCGCGATCGTCCTGCGTGAGCCCATCGCCGGCATGGTGATCGTGCTCATGCAGACCGGCGGCGAGCTGCTCGAGCGTTACGCCGAGGGTCGCGCCTCCGCCGCGGTCCGTGAACTCGAGGCCGCCGCACCGCGCATCGCGCACCGGCTGCAGAGCGCGAATGGCGACGTGTTGCACGGCGCGACGGAGGACATCGCCTCGGACCAGGTGATGATCGGCGACCTGATCCTCGTGCGTCCCGGCGAGATGGTGCCCGCGGACGGCACGGTGTCCGAAGGCACGAGTTCACTCGACACGAGCCGCGTGACCGGCGAGCCCCTGCCGGCGCGCGTGATGATGGGGAGCTCCGTGTCCTCTGGCGTCGTGAACCTGCAGAGCCCGTTCGTCCTCCGCGTCACCGCGCCCGCGAGCGAATCGCTCTACGCGAAGATCGTCGAACTCGTGCGCACCGCGCAGGCGGAGAAGTCACCGATCCAGCGGCTCGCCGACAGGTGGGCGGTCTGGTTCACCCCCGTGACGCTGGTCGCCTGCGGCATCGCCTGGTGGCTCTCCGGCGATCCTTTGCGCGTACTCGCGGTGCTCGTCGTCGCGACACCCTGTCCGTTGCTGCTCGCGACCCCCGTGGCGGTCATCGGCGGGATCAACCGCGCGGCACGACGGCAGATCATCGTCCGCAACGGGACGGCGCTCGAGCTGCTGGCGCGCGTGGATACCGCCGTGTTCGACAAGACCGGCACCATCACGATCGGGCGGCCGGAAGTATCGGAGGTGATCGCGTTCGGTGATGGGGCTTCGACGGACGACCTGCTGCGCCTCGCCGCATCAGTGGAGACCGGCTCGGGACATCTTCTCGCGCGCTCGGTCGTCGACGCCGCGGTCGCGCGCGCATTGCTGCTGTCTCGGCCTTCGCAGGTGCAGGAATACGCCGGCCGCGGCGTGAGCGGCATCGTGGAAGGCCGGCAGGTCACCGTCGGTTCGATGTCGCTCTTGCGCGAACTGCATGCGACGGCCGTGGAGCGGATGACCGAAGGCCAGCGGCACGAGCCCGGACTCCGTGCGTATGTCGCGTCCGGCGATCAGGTGCTCGGCACCATCGCATTCGCCGACCGACTGCGCAATGACCTCAAGCCGTTCCTCGCCAGGCTCACGGCGCTTGGTCTCAAGCGCATCGTCCTTCTCTCGGGCGATCAGACGGCGAACGTCCTTCTGATCGCGCGCGAGGTCGGCATCACCGAGGCGCGCGGCGACCTGCTGCCACAGCACAAGGTCGATGCCGTGCGCGCGCTCGAGCGCGAAGGCCATCGCGTGCTGATGGTGGGCGATGGCACGAACGACGCGCCCGCGCTGTCCGCCGCGACGGTCGGTGTCGCACTCGCGGCGCACGGCGGCGGCATCTCCGCCGAGGCCGCCGGCATCGTGCTCCTCGCCGACGATGTGACACGCGTGGCCGAGGCGGTGGAGATCGGGCAGCGCGCCGTGCGCATCGCGCGCCAGAGTCTCGGTGCCGGACTCGCCCTCTCCGGTGCGGCGATGGTCGTCGCGGCGTTCGGTTACATCACTCCGACCGTCGGCGCCTTCATCCAGGAGGGGATCGACGTCGCTGTGATCATCAACGCGCTGCGGGCGGCTCGTCCGGGTTAGTACTACAGTTGCGGTTCACGTTCGACGGGCGCGATAGTGGGCCGGGCGTGCGCACGCGGCACTCTGGTGATGGCGTCAGCAGCTCCCGCCAGCCAGGAACCAGCAGCGAGTCACCGGCGATGTCTTGAAGAAGTCGAGCAGCATGCGGCCGACTTTGCCCGCGCCAGATTGCGAGGGATGCGTTCCGTCGCTCGCGAGGTCAGTGGTTGCCCAAACGAGCCCGTCCGAGCGCGGCGTCATCCCTCGTCCCCAGAGATACGGTCCCCAGGCCACCCATGGTGCGACGGAGCGATAGTCGAGGTCCCCCGCTCGGCTGTCTACGATGCGACCCTGTTGCACCTGGTCGATTTGCGCCTGTACGACCCACTTCACGGCGAAGCCGGATTCGTACGCGTAGGGTTCCGGGTTCAGGCTAGTCGTCGCGTACCCGGCGTAAATGCGGCTCGAGAAGAAGATCTGCTGGAGATTGGGATACCGCTGCTTGAGTGTCCGCGCGATCGTCGCCATCTGCGAGACCAGCGTGAATGCGTCCGACGAGCTCGATTGAAGTGAAGTGGTGGGCTGCGGGTTCGCCACCTTCACCCACGCGATCTGGACCTGTCGCTCCGTGAGCCCGGACGGTGCGAGCCAACTGTCGCGAATGCGGTCGTATTCCGGGCTCGTCGGTGAAACCCAGGCCGATGCCGTCTGACCACCGCGTGCCCCGTTCACGATCACGAGTGTCGAACGGTTGACCGCCGGGTCATTGGCCGCCTGCCCCATGAAAGACCAGGACGCGCACGGGGCAGTCGATCCGCCGGAGCAGAACTCTTGGGTTGTGTTCGACATGCCGATCGAGAGCAGCACATAGCGGCCAAACGGGCTCGGGTTACCGTTGGCGTCGAGCGGCCGGATCGCCTTCGTGCGCGCGACGCCGGCGGCGAGATGCACAGCGGGGATGGCGTTTCCACCACGATAGAGTCCGCCCTCGTAGCCGAGATAGCGCGCCTGCAACGGCATATCGGTGATGGCAATCTTTGCCGTGTCGGGACTAGTCCCGCCTGGCTCCGTCGGATCGGATCCGCCGCAGCCGGTGAGCATCGTGACCCCAATGGCGATCGCGGTTACTACCCGCATTGTTACCGACACGATCGCCTCCTCGTTCAAGTACGGCTGCGCGTATCAGGTGGGACGGGAATCTGCCGCTGTTGTTAAGCCGCCGCCCACATCTCGGACAGTACCTCGAGGACCGTCCGCGCCGCGCGCGGCATGTTCTCGTCGAGCTTGAACCGCACGCCTACGCCGGGATGGGAAGGATGCGGTCGTGGGCAAGATCGGCGGCGAACGCCAAGGCCGCGCGAATATGCGCGCGCGTGAGCGACGGATATTCGGAGAGGATGGTCGCCTCGCGTTCGCCGACCGCGAGGTTGTCCAGAACGTGTGGCAGCTCACACGCTTGGTTAGTACTCAGTCCCATATATGACGTGCCGGTCGTTGAGGGGTAGCGACGACCGGAGCGTGGCGATGCGCGAAGAGCGGCTGGCGGCGCGCACATCAAGCAACCGCACGCCGCGCCCACTACCGCGCCCGCCGATCATGACATGGAACTGTAGTGTTGGGCGGCTCGTCCGGGTTACGGGTTAGGCGGCTCGTCCGGGTGAGGCGGCACGATGCCGGGGTCGTCATGCAACATACGGATCGCCGGCGTCGTGAGATCGTCGAACTGGCCGCTCCCCGACGACCACACATAGGCGGCGACGAAGATCCCCACGAGGACGAGCACGACCGGCACGAGCACGAAGAGCACGCTCATGCCGTCGGTCCCGGGAAGGTCCGACCCTGCCAGGCGCCGAGCACGACGGTGAGCGAACTCACCGGCATGAGGATCGCCGCGAAGAGCGGGTCGATGGCTCCCATCATCGCGAGCGCAACGCCCACAACGTTGTAGCCGAGTGCGATCAGCATGTTGCGGCGAATGATTCCGGTGGTGCGACGCGCACCGTCGAGCAGCTCGGGCAGCGCGCCGATGCCTCCGCGCGCGAGATACACGTCGGCGGCCGCCATTGATGCCTCGGCGCCGCCGCGCACCGCGATGCCGACTGTCGCCAGCGAGATCGCGGCGGCATCGTTCACGCCATCGCCGACCATCACCACGGGACCCTCGGTCGTGCGGATCACATCGCGTTTCCGCTCGGGCGTCGCGCCACCCTCGCAGGCTGCGGCGTCGAGCCCCAGTTCCTCAGCGACGCGCGTCACCACATTCGGCGCATCGCCGCTCAACAGGCGGACGCGCCAGCCGCGAGCGCTCAGCGCCGCGACCGCGCTCCGTGCCTCGGGCCGGATGCGATCACCGAAGGCGGCATGCGCGACGATCCTTCCATCCACCGCGATCAGCACCGGCGTGAACGAGGGATCGAACGCTGCATCGGCGGGCCATGCGTGCGCCCCCACGGCCTCCGATGCGCGCAGGCTGCGAATGCGTTCACGCACCCACTCGGGTTTGCCGATCATCACCGCGCGGCCCTGCACGACACCCTCGAGGCCGCAGCCAAGCGTCTCGCGGAGCTCTGCCGCCTCATGTCGCGTCACGTCTGGCCATGCGGCCGCGAGCGCCGTGGCGATGGGATGACGCGAGCCGCGTTCCAGCGCGAGCACCAGCGCACGCACCTCGTCGGGGCCCTCCCACGCTTCGAGGGCCAGCCGGCCTTCAGTCAGCGTGCCCGTCTTGTCGAGGAAGAGCGTGCCCGGCACCGTAAGCGCCTCGAGCGCATGGCCGCCCTTGATGAGTATCCCGCGCCGCGCCGCGCGACCGATCGCGACGGTGATCGAGAGCGGCGTCGCCATCGCGAGTGCGCAGGGGCAGGTCACCACCAGCAGCGCGATGGCGTGATCGATCGCAGCGTATGAGTCCCTGCTCCACCACAGACCCGCCGTGACCACCGCCAGCACGAGCACCACGGCGATGAACATTCCCGCGATGCGATCGGCGAAGAGCACCACCGGGGCGCGCTCGCGCGCGCCCTGCTCGACATCCGAGAGCAGCTTGCCCAGCCGACTCGTGGCACCGGCCTCGGTCACTCGCACGAGGAGCGTGGCCGTGAGGTTCACCGTGCCTGCGAACACTCGCGAGCCTGCACTCACCGACTCCGGCCGCGACTCGCCCGTCAGCAGCGCGAGGTCGAGCGAAGAATCTCCGCGCTCCACGACGCCATCGGCGGCCAGCGTGTCGCCTGCGCGCACCTCGAGCAGCATCGCGGGCATCACCGCTTCGGTCGGTATCTCGCGCACAACCTCGCCCTCCACGGCGCGCGCGGTCGCCGGCGAGAGCGCGCCAAGCAATGCGGAGGCATCGGACGCGGATCGCTGCGCGCGATGCTGCAGGTAGCGGCCGACGAGCAGCAGGAAGATCAGGGTTGCGACGGCGTCGAAGTAGATCGGCCCGGCGTCGCGCACGGTGTTGAGCGCGCCCTGTATGTATCCCGCCGCCAGCGCGAGCGCGATGGGCACGTCCATATGGAGGCCGCCGGCGCGCAGCGCCGACCATGCACTCGTGAAGAACACGCGACCCGGCCAGAGCAGCGCCGGCGTCACCAGCACGAAGCTCAGCCAGCGGAAATAGCGCTCGAACTCCGCGTCCATCCCGGTGAAGAACCCGCTGTACAGCGCGAGCGCGATCGTCATCACGTTCGCGGCGATCGCACCGGAGACGCCGATCCGCGTGAGCATTGCGCGTTCTTCGGCGCGGCGCGCCTCGTCCGCACGGCGGCCGCGGAACGGGTGCGGCCTGTAGCCGAGCTGGTCCAGGCCCCGCGCGATGGCGCTGAGCGTGGTGCGCGCGGGATCCCAGGCGATGCGCGCAAGGGCGCGCGTCACGTCGAGCTCGGCGCGCACCGTGCCCTGCACCACGAGCGGAACGCGCTCCACCAGCCAGACGCACGACGCGCAGTGTACGCCTTCGAGATACAGTGAAACCTCGGCGAGACCTCCAACGCTGCGAGTCACATGCGCCGCCTGGAACGCTTCATGATCGAACTCGGCGAAGCTCCGGTCGCTGGCCTGCACGCGCACCGTGCGCCGGTCGGGCAGCGCATAGAAGCCGGTGAGCCCGCTCTGGCGGATGATCGCAGCGGCCGTCTCGCAGCCAGCGCAGCAGTACGCAGCGCCGTCGAAAAAGCGGAGTTCGCCTTCCAAGGCCTCGAGGCCGCAGTGCGCGCAGAGCGCGACCTCTGCGGCGACCGCAGCGTCGCCCGCAGGACCGCGCACGGCCGCGTCAGCGATGATCGCCGTGGCCATCGCCGCCCTCCGTCGCGCCGAGTGCTGCCGGCGCACCCATCGCATGATGCTGAGCCGGTGCCACGAAGCGGCCCGCGACCGTGAGTCCGCCGAGTATCACCATCACCGCCGCGCTCAACGCCGGTAGCCGACGACGGAACGGACCGAGCACCCGCTGCGCGCCGAGTCCGACCGCCGTCATCATCGGCAGCGTGCCCGCCCAGAACGCCGCCATCACGAGAGCGCCCGCCGGCGCGCTTCCCGCAGCGGCGGATGTGGCGACGAACGCATAGAGCCAGCCACAGGGCAGCGCCGCCGTGAGCAGTCCGAGCGTGAGCGCGCGCACCGTGGGCGGGAGATGCTGCACCGCGCGCACTCCGCGCGCGATCACGCTCGCGAGCACCGGCGGCACCGCGAGCGCCGGGAGCCGCACGCCGAACGTCGAGAGCAGCGTTGCCAGGCCCCACAGGATGAGCAGCGTGCCCGCCACCATCGCCGCAGGCCGCGCGATGCCTGCCACCGCACCCGCACGATCGAGTCCCGCGCCCGCGGCGCCCGCGAGCAAGCCAAGCATCGCATACGCGACGAGTCGCCCGCCGTTGTACGCCGCGCCGCTGCGTGCGGCGCCAGCCGTCGCGGTGCCACCCGACGCGAGGCAGGCGAAACTCCCGCACATCGCGGCGCAGTGCACGCTGCCGAGCAGTGCCGCCACGAACACGGAAGCAACGAGCGCCGTCACTGCTCCCTCAACGTGGTATCAGCGCCGACGACTCGGCGTGCTGTATGCTCATGAACCGGTCGGCAGCGCGACGCGCCTCGAGCCGCACTTCCCAGCGACCGTCGTGAACGAGCGGCATTGTCGCCTCATAACGCCCCGCCGACGTCTCGGTGAGCGTGGAGCGCACCAGATGCGCTGCGTCGCGATTGTGCAGCAACACCGCGGTGAATCGCGCGCCGGCGAGTGGCATGCCGTCGCGGTCTGTCACGCTCACGACAAGTCCGGCCGAGTCCGCGCTCGATCGCGCGATCGTCGCCGTCGCGCGCCATCCGAGCGCATCGCTCGATGCCTGCCGCGCCATCGTGACGTCCCAGTCCACGGCCTTGCGGTAGTAGTCCGGCTCCACGACGTAGCCATTGCCGCCGTCGCCCGACGCCGCAAACAGCATCACGACGTTCACACCCACCGTGAACGTCAGTGCCGCAGTGACGAGCCAGGGCCAGTACCATCCACGTGTGCGCTGCATCAGTTGTCTCCCTGCTCCGTCTGGTCTGGTTCGCGCACTGCCGGCTCGTCGACCGACGGTCCGAGCAGGCGCCACGGGAATTCCTCGATGAACCCGGCGCCATCGGAGAGCCGGAATCGTACCGCGCGTTCTCCGCCGCTGAAACGCTCCGTCGGCTGCATCACGAACACCGACGTCGTCACCGTCGCGCCGGGCTGCACGCGCACGGGATTCTCCGGCGCGATCAACAGCGCGCCCGGTTTGTCGAGGAACGCGATGGTGTACCGCTGCGGCGCACCAGTGCGGTTGGTGATCCTGAGCCGCACCTGGTTCACCACGCGGCCATCGGCTTCGCGCGTGAACGGCGCGCCCACGGCACCGAGCAGTGTGACGTCGGCCGTCGAGCGGGTGGCGAGTGCGAGCACGAACGCGCCGAAGAAGAGGGTGAACGCGAGCGGGTAGAGCACCGTGCGCACGCGCAGGATGTGCGGCGCCTTTCCCTCGAGCGCGTCCTGCGACGTGTACCTGATCAGGCCCTTCGGCTTCCCGACCTTCACCATGATGTCGTCGCACGCGTCGGCGCACTGCGTGCAGTGCACGCACTCCATCTGCAGTCCGTCGCGGATGTCGATGCCCGTCGGGCAGGTCAGCACGCAGGCGCCGCAGTCGATGCAATCGCCGAGCTCCGTGCGCGCGCCCGCGCCCTTCCCGCGCGGCTCGCCGCGCTTCTCGTCATAGGCGATGATCAGCGACTGTTTGTCGAGCAGCGCCGACTGCCATCGCCCGTACGGGCACGCCACGAGGCACGTCTGCTCGCGGAACCAGGTGAAGTCGAGGAACACGAGCGCCGTCGTCCCCGCCATCACGAGGAAGGCCACCGGATGCTCGCCCGGCGAACCCGACATCCATCGCACGAGCAGATCGGGGCTGACGAAGTAGGCGAGGAAGGTGTTGCCGAGCACCGCCGCGATCACGAGGTACACCGCGTACTTGAAGATGCGCCGTGGCGCGAACCACCGCTTGTCGCGGTCGAGCACACGCGAGGCGTTCCATCCACCTTCGATGAGGCGCTCGAGCGGGCGGAAGATGAACTCCATCCACACCGTCTGCGGACACGCCCACCCGCACCACACGCGCCCGAAGAGCGCCGTGAGCAGGAAGATGCCGATGAGCACGCTGACGAAGAGCAACATCAGCAGCAGCGTATCGGTCGGAAGGAACGTCGTTCCGAAGAACGTGAACTGGCGCTGCGGGAGATCGAGCAGCATCCACGGCTTGCCGTTCCAGGTCAGGTGCGGGAACGCGAGGAACGCGACGATCAATCCGTACGCGACGGCGCGGCGCCGGATGAGCCAGGGCCCCGATGAGGGCTTCGGCCGTATCCAGCGTCGCGATCCGTCCTGGTTGAGCGTCGCGAGGACGCGGCCGGATACCGCCGTGGGCGCAGTCACGGTGCCAGCTGCCTCAGCTGCCGCGCGTCGCGCCCACCACGACCGCCGACTCGGCCTTCCCCTCCGGCGCCTTCGGCGACGGCGGGTTGCTGCCCTTGAGCGAGATCACGTATGCCGTCACCGCATCCACCTGCGCCGGCTTGAGGATGCGTCCCCATCCGGGCATTCCTTTCGCGATCACTCCTTCGGCGATGGAATGGTGGATCGCTTTCGGCGCGCCGCCATGGATCCAGGCGTCGTCCGTGAGGTTCGGCCCGATCAGACCGCCGGCATCGAGTCGATGACATGCGGAGCAGTTCACCACATAGATCTGCTGCCCCTCCGCGAGCATCGCGGGATCCTGTGCGAACGCCACGAACGCTTCGTCGGTCACCGGTGCTGCCTCCGGCGGCCGCGATGCCAGGTGACGTGCGATATCCATCTCGTACTCGGCCACCACACCCGGCCCCTCGCCGAACGGCAGGGGCGCGAAGTAGTAGATCGGCACGTACGCGATGGTCGCGTAGAACGTCCAGAGCCACCAGCGCGGCATCGGATTGTCGTACTCGCGGATGCCATCGTACTCGTGGTCGAGCAGCCGGTCCTCGTTCTCCTGTTCGTTCGCCATCCTATTCCTCCGCCCGCCCCGCGGGCTTCGTGGGATCATCGTCGTCGAGCGGAATCTGCGCATCGCGCCGGTGACGCTCCGCCGCTCCGGGCCTGAAGGTCATGATGAGCACGCCGACGAACGCGATGACGAACAGCACCAGCGCGACGATCGCATACATCGAGAGTCCCGATGCGCTCATCACATCGGAGAGTTTCACGGCTGTACCGGCGGCGGGGCCGGGATCGCGGCCGGGATCGCGGCCGGCGCCGCAACCGGCGCGGCCGGCGTGCGGATATCCCTGCCCAGTCGCTGCATGTACGCGACCAGTGCGATCACCTCGCGGTCGCCCAGTCCCTCGGGGCCGCCACCCGCGCGGATCCCCTCGGCCATCGTGCTCGCCTGCGCGCGCGCCATCGCGCTCGCGCTCGTGAGCGCCTCGCCGTACGGCACGCCGAGCATCGCCATCGCGTCGATCTTCGCCTGGATGCCATCGAAGTCGAGCGCTGTCGCCTGCAGGTGCGAGTAGCGCGGCATGATGGAGTTCTGCACCACGGCACCCGGCTCGTTCAAGTGAAGCACGTGCCAGAGGTCCGGATACTTGCCGCCAATGCGCGCGAGGTCGGGCCCGATGCGACGCGATCCCCAGAGGAACGGATGATCGTAGACGAACTCGCCCGGCTTGGAGTACTCGCCGAAGCGCTCCGTCTCATGCCGCAACGGACGGATCATCTGCGAGTGGCAGTTGAAGCATCCCTCGCGGATGTACAGGTCGCGCCCCGCGAGCTCCAGCGGCGAATACGGCTTCACGCTCGCGATCGTCGGCACGTTCGAACGGATGAGGAATGTCGGGATGATCTCGGCGAGCGATGCCACCACCACCACGATCACGACCAGCGCCGTGAAGAACATCGGCATCCGCTCCCAGCGGCGGTGCCACCGCGCCGCGCTGAAGCGCGCCCAGAGACCGACCGGCACCGGCAGCGGATGCGCCTCGATGTACTGCTTCGGCATCGGCGGCGCGGAGATCACCGGCACTTCGTACTTCTTCGGGCGCGCCCTCCACGTCTTCAGGATGTTCCAGCCGAAGATGAACATGCCGATGAGGTAGAGCGTGCCACCCGCGACGCGCACCCAGTACATCGGCATCAGCTGCATCACCGTCTCGACGAAATCGGGATACGCGAGCCGCCCCGTCTCATCGAATGCGCGCCACATGAGACCCTGCGTGATGCCGGCCGAGTAGATCGCCGCCACGTACAGCAGGATGCCGAAGCTCGCGACCCAGAAGTGCAGCTCGGCGAGTTTCTTCGAGTAGAGCGGCGTCTGGAAGAGCCGCGGCGCCAGCCAGTAGATCATGCCGAACGTGAGGAACCCGTTCCAGCCGAGCGCGCCGGTGTGCACGTGCGCGATGATCCAGTCCGTGTAGTGCGCGAGCGAGTTCACGCTCTTGACCGAGAGCATCGGGCCTTCGAAGGTGCTCATGCCGTAGGCCGTCACGGCGACGACGAAGAACTTCAGCACCGGCTCTTCGACCACCTTGTGCCAGGCGCCACGCAGCGTGAGCAGGCCGTTGATCATGCCGCCCCATGACGGCATCCACAGCATGATGGAGAAGAGCATGCCGAGCGTCGACGCCCATTCCGGCAGCGCCGTGTAATGCAGGTGGTGCGGTCCGGCCCAGATGTAGAGGAAGACGATCGTCCAGAAATGGAGGATCGAGAGCTTGTACGAGAACACCGGCCGCTCGGCCGCCTTCGGCAGGAAGTAGTACATGAGGCCCAGGAACGGCGTCGTCAGGAAGAACGCGACGGCGTTGTGCCCGTACCACCACTGCATGAAGGCGTCCTGTACGCCGGCGTAGATCGGGTAGCTCTTCAGGATCCCCGCGGGGACACTGAGGTTGTTGAAGATGTGCAGCACGGCGACCGTGACGATCGACGCGATGTAGAACCAGATGGCGACGTAGATGTGCGGCTCGCGCCGCTTGATGATCGTGCCGAAGAAGTTGATCGCGAACGCCACCCACACGACGGCGATGGCGATGTCGATCGGCCACTCGAGCTCGGCGTATTCCTTGGCTTGCGTGAAGCCGAGGGGCAACGTGATCGCGGCGGCGACGATGATCGCCTGCCATCCCCAGAAGTGGAAGCTGCTCAGGCGGTCGGAGAACATCCGCGTCTTGAGCAGCCGCTGCGTCGAGTAGTAGATGCCCGTGAATATCGCGTTGCCTGCGAACGCGAAGATCACCGCATTGGTATGCAGTGGTCGCAGCCGGCCGAACGAGAGCCACGACGTGTTGAAGTTGAAGATCGGGTCTGCCAGCTGCAGCGAGATGACCAGCCCGACCAGCATGCCCACGAGGCCCCAGATGAAGGTGGCCCAGAGGAACTTGCGTACGATCGCATCATCATAGGAAAACGTGTCGACGTGCGTGCTGGCTGCGCTCATACCCATGTCTCGGGGCAAGGGAAACGGCTCAGGGGCCGGGAGTGCCCTCTGAGATGCACGGTGATAATGCCATCCGGGCCAATGGACTGCAATCGGTGTGTGGAAAGATCGGTGTGTGGAAACACTGTTATCCCGACTCCCTATCGCCTGTGAGGGAACCGCCGACCAGGAAGAGGACTTTCGCAAGCTCGTGGGCCCACGGCCTGGCGGGGGCGGCCGAAGGCCCTGAACCGCACAGGTAGCCACAGTTATCTTTCGGTGTGTCAATTACGGGTCGATCGCGAAAGGGCGGTCGGCCCGTCATTTACTTCCTGCCTTCGAGACCGATGATCGACGAACGCCTGCCCTCACGAGATGACGCGCTTGCCCTGATGGAGTCCTGGACCGCCAGCGACTCCCTGCGCAAGCACATGTTGTCCGTGGAAGGCGCGATGCGCGCCTACGCGCGCCACTTCGGCGAGGACGAGGAGCGATGGGGCATCGCCGGCCTGCTTCACGATTTCGACTACGAGCGCTTTCCCAACGCCGCCCAGGCGGCGGATACCGAGCACCCCAGCGAAGGGGTGCGCCACCTGCGCACGCTCGGCTATCCCGAGGACCTCCTGCAGGCGATCCTCGGCCACGCCGATTTCACGGGCGTGGCGCGCGCGACGCTCATGGCGAAGTCCCTCTTCGCCGTGGATGAGATCTGCGGCCTCATCACCGCCGCGGCACTGGTGCGTCCGAGCCGCAGCGTGCTCGATCTCGAGGCCTCGTCCGTCAGGAAGAAGATGAAGGACAAGGCGTTCGCGCGAGGGGTGTCGCGCGACGACGTCATTAACGGAGCGGCCGCGCTCGGCGTCGAACTCGACACCCACATCGCGTTCGTCATTGACGCGATGCGCGGTCGCGCGTCCCTCCTCGGGCTGGCCGGTGTCGGTGCGTCCTGAACGGCTCACCGTGGCACCTCGCAGCGCCCAACGCCAGATGGCTACCCCGCGTAACAGGAGGCAGTGACCATTGAGAGTTTGCGGTGACCGCCATCGCCCTGCCGTGGGTGAATGTCCCAGGACGAACGATGACTGATCGTCCGTCGGACGAGCGCGACCTCGTGCTCGCCGCACAGCGCGGCGAGCGGGAGTCGTTCTCGGAGAGGTCCGGCGGCATCAGCGTCGTGCTTATGTCGTCG
>JANOTV010000234.1:0-14794 GCA_031416495.1 Gemmatimonadota bacterium | reverse complement strand
CGACCGTCCCAGCACTCCCGGAGTGCAGCGCGCATCAGCTCCGGAATCCGCTCGAAACTCGGCACCGCGTGGCTCCACTTCGCGAAGGAGCCGACGACGGCCTGCTGATCGAAGCCTTGATAGGTTCCGGTGCGGAGCGGGTACATCGCACCGGTGCGCCGGGCGCTCGAAATGCAGAGTACACGATTACCTTCGGCCTGCTCCACCACGAGCCCCGGGAGGATGTTCGCGACCCCCGGCCCGTTGCTCGCCATGCACACGCCGAGCCGACCGGTGAGTCGCGCATAGGCCCCCGCCGCGTGCGCCGCGCTGGTCTCGTGGCGCGGCGTGATGAGGCGAATGCCCAGGCGGTGCAGGGCCGAGTAAAAGCCGAAGTAGGTGCCGTCGATGATGCCGAAGACAACATCGACGTCTTCGGCCTGCAGCATGCGGGCGAGCACCTCGCCCCCAGTCGTCGTGTTCACGGTAGACCTGTTCCGTAGGGTTTACGCTGCGCGCGCCATCTGCCGGAGCTGCTGTTCGTACAGCACGGGGCCGACGTTGCCGAGCGTCGAATGCCGCCGTTCCACGTTGTACCCGGCTCGATGACCTCAATGATCGCGCCGCGCACCTCGCGACGCGAGTGACAGGCTCGCGGGTGACACAAACTCAGGGGTGAGTCAGTGGTGAGTCAGTGGTGAGGGTTGCCCCTGAGGCGGCGGCGGAGCAGTTTGGGTCGGCACTCCTACCGGAGCAAATCCAATTTCATTCGACCTGAAGCATCATCTGTTCTGGCGCAACATCGTGTTGCGCACTGTTCTCTATTACATCGCCGCAGGCGCCGTCGCGTACCTGCTGCGCGAATATGCGGTCCCCGGGTGGGGCGCATTGGGTGGCGAGAGCTTCAACGATCTCGTGGGAGGCGCGCCTCCGGTCGGTGGCGGAGAGACGAGTGCGCCGACCGGCGTCGCGGCGACCATCGCCATGCTCACCGCGTTCGCCACGTCGCTGCCGGTCGCGTGGATCTACACGCTCACGCGCCGGAAGAAGGGCTTCCAGCAGTCGGTGGTGCAGACGTACATGATCCTGCCGGTCGTCGCTGCGGGCATCGTGGTACTGGTGAAGCATTCACTTGCGCTCGCGTTCTCCCTTGGTGGCATCGTCGCGGCGGTGCGCTTCCGCACAACGCTCGACGACAGCAAGGACGCCGCGGGCATCTTCGTGGTGATTGGCATCGGCATGGCGGCCGCGGTGGCACCGTCGGTGTCGTGGGTGATCTCCATCGGGTTCAACCTGCTGATGCTGTTCCTCTGGTGGACGGACTTCGGCAAGCCCATCGCGATGGAAGGCAAGACGGCGGAGCGGCAACTCGAGAAGGCACTGGAGACGGCGAACCGCACGGGCATGTTCATCGCGCGCATGGACGATGAAGTTCTCAAGGGCCTGGCCCCTGAGCAGCTCGAGGCGCTCGCGGATCGCGCGTGGCGCCGCCGCAAGCGCAACGACCCGGATCTCGCTGACGACGACACCGTGACGGACGACCTCCCGGAGTACGAGCGACTGCTGCGGCTGCGCGTGTCGGACGTGGGTGTGGCGCGCGATCTCTGCGAGCCGCTCTTCGACTCGCTCTTCAAGTCGTGGAAGTACCTCGGCACGGTGAAGGAGAACGATATCCGCGTCATCGAGTATGGTGTCACACTCGCCGACACGGTCACGCCAGGCGTCGTCTCCGACGACCTGGGTGCGATCCCCGACTCGCCGCTCCGCGGCGTGGAGCTCCGATGATCCCACGCACAAGCCACGTCCTCGGCACCTTCCTTGCCACCGCCATCGTCTCGGCGCTGCCCGCAGGCCCGCTCGGCGCGCAGCCGCTGTTTAAGAGCGTCGTGCCGGTGGAGCTGACGCTCACGACGAACCTCCGCGATCTCATGCGGGAGCGCGACTCCACCGCACTCCGGTGGTTCGGCACGGAGCTCGAGCATCGCGACGAGGTGGGCACCGTGCACAAGATCCCGACCGAGCTTCGGGCGCGCGGGCACTTCCGCCGTCAGGCGCGCAACTGCGCCTTCCCGCCGCTCTCGCTGCGGGCCAGCCGGGAGGCGCGCGACAGCTCGCTGTTGCAGGGTAATCCGCGTCTCAAGCTCGTGACGCCGTGCCGCCCAAGCGGCGCCGAGTTCCAGCAGTACATTCTGCTCGAGTACATGGTCTATCGCACGTATGCGGTGCTCAGCCCGGTGCACCATCGCACGCGTCTTGCGAAGATCACCTATCGCGACTCGACGGAGCGCGTGAAGCCGATCGCGGTAACCGCGTTCATCCTGGAGATCGAGGAAGAGGTCGCGGACGCGAACGAACTCGTGTTCACCGAAGAGAAGGGCGCGCTGTGGGTGGACGTGAACGCCGAGGTGCTCGGCCGACTCTCGCTCTTCGAGTATTGGATCGGCAACACCGACTGGTCGATGGCGGGGCTGCACAACATCTCGCTTTTCCAGAGCAAGAGCGGGGACCTCGTGCCCGTCGCGTACGACTTCGACTGGTCGGGTGCGGTGAATGCGCGTTACTCGTTCCCGAACCCGACGCTGGGCATCCGCTCAGTGCGCGACCGCCTGCATCGCGGGCCCTGCTGGACCGCGGAGCAGTGGGCGCCGGTGATCGCGCACTACACGTCGAAGCGCGCCGAGATCGATTCCGTGTGGGCGGAGAGCGCTCCAGGGCTCGATGCAAAGCGGCGTGACGAGGTGAAGGCATGGCTCGATTCGTTCTGGCCCGTGCTCACCGACGCTCGCCGCTTCAAGCGCGAGATCATCGACCAGTGCCAGAAGCTCGGGAACTGAGCGCCTCGAGGATCTGCTTCCCGAACCGCTCCAGCCTCGTGGGCCCCACACCGCTGATCTTGGCGAGTGCGGCCAGCGTGCGAGGCTGTTCCCTCGCGATCTCCCGCAGCGTGCGATCGGGGAAGATCACGTAGGCGGGCACCTCCTCGTCGCGCGCCAGTCGCGCGCGCAGTGACCGGAGGGTCTCCACGCGCTCCTGCTCGTCGCTGGTGAGCGGAGCCGCGGTGGGACCGGCGACGGATGGTTTGGCCCCGGCCTTCTTCCTTGCGGTCGGGCCGCCTTCACGCGCCAGATGCTTGATGCCGAGGCAGTTGTCGCATCCCTCGCACGTGGGCCTTGCGGCGGGGTCCCCGAAGTAGCGAAGGACGAATGCCCGGCGGCACTGGTCCGTGTACGCGTACTTCTGGACCATCTCGAGCTTCCTGAGTTCGCCACGCCGGCGCCGCTCGAGCCCTGCCCAGTCGATGGGCCAGCTGTCGATGCCTCGCTCGGGATCCGCGAGCGACATCCCTTCCCCGAGTCGGCGCCAGACGACGAACTGGCGCGACTGGAGCGCATCGAGCATCGCGGCGGCCCCGCTCGCCCCACCGAGCCCCGGTGGCAGCGCATCGAGATCGGCCACGATGCCGGTGAGCAGCGCGTCACCCGCACGCCGCCAGAGCGAGCGCAGCAGCTCGAGCTCCATGCCATGGTCGCCGCCGCCGAGTTCCTGCTTGATGCGCTCGGGGGTGGCGAGCATCCGCACGTGCACATGACTCCGTGAGGCGGCGGCGATCGCCACCGCGCCGCCCTTCATGAGGATGCGCAGTGCGGAGTCCACCTCGCGGTCGCTCACCTTGCCCTTGGCGGTGGCGGCGATCGTCGATGAGGACGCGCCGACGAGTCCGTCGGAGTCGGCGAGCCGACAGCAGGCGCCGTACACGGCCGCGACCGTCTCGCGCTCCGGGAGCGCGCCCTTGATGAAGAACTCGTGCGTGAAACGGTCGGGGAACGCATGCAGGAGGATCGCGGTGGCCGGCGCACGGTCGCGACCGGCGCGGCCCGCTTCCTGGTAGTATGCCTCGAGCGTGCCTGGGATGGCGTGATGCACGACGAGCCGCACGTTCGGCTTGTCGATGCCCATCCCGAACGCGTTGGTCGCGACGATCACCCGCGTGCGCTCGGACATGAAGGCATCCTG
Source organism: Gemmatimonadota bacterium (assembly GCA_031416495.1). Classification (GTDB taxonomy): domain Bacteria; phylum Gemmatimonadota; class Gemmatimonadetes; order Gemmatimonadales; family Gemmatimonadaceae; genus Pseudogemmatithrix. The sequence goes on along the minus strand of JANOTV010000234.1, from coordinate 10,801 downwards.
CACCTCGGCGCGATGCTCGTCGTCGAGCCCCGCGTGGTAGGCCAACGCCTGCACCTTGGCGCGCTGCAGCATCGTCGCGATGCGCTCGACGGTCTTGCGCGTGCTCGCATAGACGATCGCCACGCCTTCATGATGTTCCGCCAGCAACTCGACGAGCGTCGCATCCTTCGCGGCGTCGTTCTTGGTGGGCATCACATGGTACGTGAGGTTCGTGCGATCGAAGCCTGTGAGGATGAGCACGGGGTCGGTGAGCCCGAGCTGGCGCGCGATGTCCTCGCGCACCTCGGGCGTGGCGGTCGCCGTGAGCGCGACCGTGGGCGGTGCGCCGAGCCGCTGCCGCACATCCTTCACGCGCAGGTAACTGGGACGGAAGTCGTGCCCCCATTCACTGATGCAGTGCGCTTCGTCCACCGCCAGCAGCGTCACGCCGACCGCGCGCAGCCGCTCGGCGGTGGTGCCGAGGTCGAACCGCTCAGGCGCGACGTAGAGGAGCTTGATCTCCCCACGCTGCACACGCGCCATGCGGTTGCTCACCTCGGATTGCGGCAGCGTGCTGTTGATGAACGTCGCGGCGAGTCCTCGCGCCGTGAGCGCGTCCACCTGATCCTTCATCAGGGAGATGAGCGGTGAGATGACGACGGTGAGACCGTCGAGCAGGAGCGCCGGCACCTGATAGCAGAGCGACTTCCCTCCCCCGGTCGGCAGCACGACCAACGTGTCGCGCCCCGCGAGCACCGCGCTCACGGCGTCGGTCTGGCCGGGACGGAAGTCCGCGTAGCCGAAGCGCTCGAGCAGGAGTGCGCGCGCCTCGTCGAGGCGCGGATGTGGAGCGATGGCGGTGGGCACGGCGAAGGATAGCGACGCTCACCACGTGCGCGGCATCCTTGCGCTGCGGGCGCACGTGTTAACGCGCCGGTCGCGCCGCGCGATCGAGGAGAGTATCTTCCAGCCGCGCACGTTGCATCCCGCACTTCTACCGCCAGCAGTTGCCCACGATCCCGCTCTACGTTTCGGCCGCCGGCATGTTGATGGTCATCGCGCTGGGCTTCGCGGCCTACATCAGCGCGGTGGGCCGCGACTACGACCGTCCGTACCTCCGAAGCTGGCGCGCCGCCTGGTTCGCACTCGCCGTGCATGCCCTGTTCGCCGCGGCAGCGATGCTGACGGCATTGAATCAGATGCTGCCGTCGTTCCGCCCGGCGTTCTCGGTGATCGCGCTGCTCGCGGCATGGACCCACCTGTATTTCCTGCACGAGGGCACGTGGCGCCTCTGCCTGCCCGAGCGCAAACTCCCGGCGGCGCGCCACTGGGTGTCCCTGCTCGCCTGCGTGGTGGCGGTCGCGTTGGTGTTCGCACCCGTGGATCCGATGCTCCGCTACCAGGCCCGGGTGACCGTGCTCTCCGTGACGTGGGGGCTCGCGTACATCTTCACCGGCATACTCCTCGCTCGCGATGCGCCGGCGCTGTCGTGGCTCGGCCGACGCACGCTGGCCGGAGCGCTCTTTCTGTACGGCGGATTGCGGCTCGTCGAGCAGATTTTGCTGGACCTGGTTCCGTCGCCCATCCTCGAGCAGTTGCTGATCTTCGGCGGCATCCCGCTGGTGGTCGCGATGGGCGCGGGCATGTTGATCACGCTCCTCGACGCCGAGCGACGGGAGCTCTTCCGCACCGCCGAGTTGCGGACCCGCGCGGAAGCCCGCTTCGGCACCGTCGTCGAGAACTCCTCGGACATCATCCTGATCCTCTCCCGCCAGGGAGTGATCGAGTACGCGAGTCCGTCGCTCACGCGCGCCCTCGGTCACGAGCCGCAGGCGATCCAAGGGGCCTTTGCCATCGATTTCGCGCACCCCGACGACGTGATCGTCCTGAATGACGCGATGGCCCGGGCGTTCGCGAGGGATAGGGACGGACCCAAGGTGGTGCCGTTCCGCGTCCGTATGGCGGACGGCGAATACGCGCGCCTGGAAGCCGTCTCGCGGCCGTTCGACGACGTCGACGGGAAGCAGCGGCTGCTGGTGAACGCGCGCGACGTGCGCGCGCGCGTGCAGCTCGAGACGCAGCTTGTCGCCGCGCGGCGGCTCGAGACGGTCGGCCGGCTCGCCGGCGGCGTCGCCCATGACTTCAACAACCTGCTGACGGCGATCCTCGGCAACGTGACGCTGATGAGGGCCACGGTCGACGACCATCCCGCGCTCCGCGCCAGCCTCGAGGAGATCGAAGACGCGGCGCAGCGCGGCGCCGAGCTCACGCGCCGGCTGCTGACGTTCGCGCGACGACAGGTGATCGAGCCGCGCGTGCTCGACCTCGGCACGAAGGTGCATGGACTCGAGCGCCTTCTGCACCGCCTGCTCGGTGAGGACGTGCGCCTTGTCGTCGACGGGGATAAGCCGCTCTGGCCGGTACGGACCGACCCCACCGCGTTCGAGCAGGCGCTCGTGAACCTCGTGGTGAATGCACGCGATGCGATGCCCGGGGGCGGTCAGCTCAGCATCCGCATGACCAACTGCCCGCTCGGCAACGACTCCACCGATTCGCTCGGCGTGCCCGCCGGAGACTGGGTGCGGATCGACGTTTCGGACACCGGCGTGGGCATCGACGAAGCGACGCTCGGACGGATCTTCGAGCCCTTCTTCACGACCAAGGGAAGTCATGGCGGCAGCGGCCTCGGCCTCGCGACCGTCTACGGCATCGTGGCGCAGGCGGGAGGACATGTCCGCGTCCGCTCGACCCCCGGCGCCGGTTCCTGCTTCACGCTCTTCTTCCCGCGCATCGACGGCGTGGTCGAGGCAACGCCGCGCGGCGAGGACCGTCGGCAGAGGATCGCACCGAGCACCTCGCACGAGGAGACCGTGCTGCTGATCGAGGATGACGAAAGCGTGCGCACGGTGACGGCCCGGATTCTCCGAGGGTTCGGCTTCCATGTGCTGACGGCCGTCGATGGCGCCGATGGCATCGCTACCGCGGCGAAGCACGAGTCCCGGATCCACGTGGTCGTGAGCGACCTCGTGATGCCGAACATCGGCGGCGTGGAGGCAGTCGCGCGCATCCGCGAACAGCGCCCTGACGTGCGCGTGGTGTTCATCAGCGGCTTCAGCGAGGACGCGCTCAGCTGGCGCGGCGCGATGCCCGAAGGAGGGACGCTGCTGTCGAAGCCGTTCTCAGGTGCGGATCTCGCGCGGAGCGTGCGCGGGCAGGCGAGCTAGGCGGCGAGACCGCACGCCGCGCGGACGAACTAGACCGCAGGCCGCGCGGACGAACTAGACGGCGCGCGCGAAGTGTCCGCGGGTGAAACGGTCACCGACGATCTCGCGCACGACGCGCGAGGGACGCTCGCCGGCATGCAGCGAGTCGAGCGCACCGCGATACCCCGCGACGATCCCGCTGACCTGGTCGCCCTCGACATTGAACACCAGCCTGAAGCGACGGATGCCCGACGTCACGAGGCGCGGCAGGAACTCGCTCGCTTCGATCGGCCGCGAGTGCAGCAGGCGGTTGCGGCACGCGAAATCGGTCGCGACCGCGAACTCGTAGCCTGCCGGATCGGTGAGATGCACGTTCGTGTGGGTGCGCGTGCAGAGGTCGCGGCAGTGCGTGGGGGTGCGATCGAACGCGGCGCCCAGCACGCAGTGCTCGAGGGTCATCCCTTCCGGCCGGCCGTAGACGAGCGTCTCGAATCCCTTGCCTTCCCACGGCGCGGTCACCGCAGCGATCTCATCCGTGGTCAGCTCGATTGAGGGCGTGATCGCCGACGCACCGAGCGCGAAGAGTTCGGCCGCGGTGTGCTGGTTGAAGCAGTTCACCGCATAGTCGGCGACGACATCGCGTCCCCCAGCGGCGAGTTCTGCGAGCAGGCCGAGATGCCCCGAGAGGAGCGGCGTTCCCAGCGCGATCCATTTGTCGAGTTTCTTCCGCTCGTCCGGCCGCACGATCGTCGGCAGGCGCAGGCGCAGCGTGGCGCCCTGCGCACGCGCGCGTTCGGCGAAGGCCGCCACGCGCGTCACCGGCGGGAACGGATGGCGGAGGAACGGGTCGAGCACGATCTCGTTCGCGCCGGCCTCGAGCGCGACGTCGGCATCTTCGAGGCGCCAGACCTCCGCGATCAGGACGGACGCTGCGGAGCCGGTGTTGCCCGAGTCGAATGCATGCGTCGCCAGAACGGCGGATGCATCGCTGCCCGACCCGCTGATCGCAGCGACGGCCGCGTCGATCTCACCAGCCCGTTCCGCGACGCGCACCTGCTCCGCCCAGTCGCGCCGCACGAGCAGTTCATCGACCGCCTGCTGACGCATGCGGTTCAACTCGCTCACCGGCACAAAGAGCCCCTCGACCAATCCGCGCGCATCGAGATCGCCGAGTGCGAACGGAGTCTCACCGAGCCGTCCGAACTGTTCGCGCAGCTGCGCGACGTCGAGGGCGCGTTTCGTCGCCGGAGCGAGCGCGACGAGGCCACGCACGGTGACCTGCTCACCATCGGCCTCGAACACGGCCTTGAGCGGTCCGCCGGCTGCACCGAATACGCGAACGGCAACTGCCGTGCGGCGGCGCTTCGTCTCGCGCCCCACATCGGCGAATGACGCGCGCGCACGCACGAGCAGCTCGGCCTGTGCGCTCCGCACCACGCGCCAGCCCGTCGGCACGCGATGCCGCGCCCTGATGGCCTGCCGGTAGATGCCGTCGCGCGCGGAAAGCGTGCGCACCTCGCCGGCGCTGAATCCGGTGCTCTCGAGATGTCCGCCGGCCGGCGGCACGAAGCCGAGTCCGTCGCGCTCGGCGATCGGTGCGCGCACCTCGACCATGAGCTCGCCGTCGACGAAGCCCGTCACGACGCCGAGCTCGACGCCGCGATTGTCAGGCTGCGTGCGCGTGATGTATTCCCTGCCCTCGCGACCGCCGTACATGCCGCCGGTGAAGCCGCGCGAGAAGATCTGCACGAGCGGCTGCACTTCCTCGAAGTCCGGGGGCGTGAAGGTGCCCTTCTCCACGCGGTCGAGGAACTCGCGATAGCCTTTCGTCACGGTCGCGACGAACTCAGGCTTCTTCTTTCGTCCTTCGATCTTGAGGCACCCGATGCCTGCGTCGGCGATGGCATCGAGATGATCCCATGCACCGAGATCCTTCGCGGAGATCAGGTATCCGCGATCGAGCTCCTGCCCGCTGTCGATGTCACGGAGGACGTAGTCCTTGCGGCATGATTGTGCGCACGAGCCGCGGTTCGCGCTACGCTCGGAGATCATGCCGGACATGTAGCACTGGCCCGAGTACGAGATGCAGAGCGCGCCATGCACGAACGACTCGAGGCCGAGGCCTGGCACCGCCGCATGGATCTGCCTGATGTCCCCGAGGGTGTTCTCGCGCGCGAGCACCACACGGTCGAGGCCGAGGCGCTCCATCACGCGCGCGCCGGACTCATCGTGCACCGTCATCTGCGTGGAACCATGGATCTCGAACGTCGGATACACGCGCTGGATAAGCCGCACGAGCCCCACGTCCTGCACGATGGCGGCGTCGATGCCGCGGTCGACACACTCGCCCAGATATGAGAGCGCATCGCGCAGCTCGTCCGGCTTGATGAGGATGTTGAGCGTAAGGTAGATGCGGGCGCCGTGCTCGTGCGCGATCAGGCACGCCTGCTCGAGGTCGTCGAGCGACAGCTGCGCCCCGTCATCCCGCGCATTGAAGCGTGAGGCGCCGCAGTAGACGGCATCGGCGCCGTTGGCCACGGCGGCGCGTACGGCTTCGAGCGAGCCGGCCGGTGCGAGCAGTTCGGGGATATGGCGGGGGGCGGAGGGCGTGCTGGTCACCCCGCAATCTAACGACCACGGGTCACCGCGAGGCTGCGGCGATCTCCTGAAGCTGCAGCATGTGGCGCTCCTCGTGCCGCGCGACACTCACCGCCCACTGCCACCCGTCGAACGGTCCGAAGAACACGTGGTCGTACCGCAACAGCGAGAGGCGCGGACCAGAGACGTAGATCGCATCAAGCAGCTGTGCGCGGCCATCCACCAACTTGGCCTGCTCCGCCACGAGGTCGACAGTCTCCGGCGGCCGGAGCCCCTCCGGCGCCTTCAACCGCTGCGAACGGTCGAGGAACGGGATATGCTCTAGCACCGCCAGCACTCGATCCACGCGCGGTCCCGGCGGCACGGTGACCATCGGAGCGAGTTCGGAGTCGAGGCGTTCCAGCAGCCGGGCGATGCCGCGCTCCACCTTGGCGATGTGCCATACGATCTGAGCGGGCGACCATCCGCCCCCCACGGGAGTGGCGTGCAGGCGGTCTTTCGGGATCGAAGCGAGCGTGGCGTTGAAGGCGTCGCGGACCCGGCCGAGCTCTGCCTCGAGGCGGACGACGCGTGGATCGGAGTGGGGGCGCATACACTATCGTAGCGTCCGCGGGAGGCGGACGAAACCCCTTGCGTTCCACAGTCGTACAGGAAGGCAACAAGGAGAGACTCATGATCGGATTGATGACGTTCGCCCTGGCTCTCGCGGCCTCATGGTTCGGCTACGGTGCGGCGAGGCGGTTCGTGCGGGACAGGCTCCGCTACGTTGATGCGGCATTGACGCCGGGCGCGGCGCTCATCGCGGGCTTTGGCGCCGCAATCGTGCTGTCGCCGGTCGCCTGGCTGCTGCCGCTCGTCACGGGCGGCACGGCGCTGGCCTTCGGACTGGGTGTCGGGCTCGGCGCCCGCGCTGGTGCGTCCGACGTGAAGCGCGGGTACCGGATCACCGACGGGAACTGAAAACACAGATCGGCGGCTCCTCGATTGAGAAGCCGCCGATGTTTTTGACTGACTGACGGCGTGCTACGGCTTCTTGACCGTGAAGCCGTCGATGTGCACGTCGAGGTTGTGATTCACGCGAAGTCCGACGATGCCGTCCGCACTGCCCGCTGAGCGCGGGATCTCCGTGAGCAGCTGGCCGTTCGCATAGAGCTTGGTCCCTGCGTCGGTCGACTCGACCTTCAGCGTGTTCTTCGCCTTGCCCGCCGCGTCTTCCTTGGCGACCGCCGCATGGTCGGTCCAGGGCGCGATCACATGCGTCTCGGCGCCGGCGCGATGTTTGACCATGTACTTGCCGTCGCCGCGAACGATCAGGTAGAAGTACTCCTGGTTCGCCTCATCGAGGTTCTTGCCGCCCCAGATGATGCCGTACGCCTCTGGATGCGTCGGCTTCTTCATCTGCGTCATCGACACGTCGGCAACGAACGCGCCCGACACGGTGCGCGTGGGGTGCCAGTAGATCGCCGCCGGCCCGGACGTCACGTGCATGCCGGGACCCATGTCCACGAAGCGGAGCGTCGCCTTGCTCGCGGCCGGACGGTCGAGGCGCATCTGCCAGCCGGACGGCATCGGGTCCTTCCCCTGCGCTGCTGCTACGTCTGGATCATTGCTCTGCGCGCCGGCTGAACCAGCCACGAGCGAGAGCGCGAGGGCGAGGGCGAGCGGAATGAAACGGGTGACCTTCATGGACTCTCCGGGGGATCGTTGGGCGTGGAATTCCGGTCCGGCGTACGCCGACCGGCAAAGCGAACAATGAAGCCAGCGGCGACGAGACCGATGCCGGTCCAACGCACCGTGCTGTTGCCCATCTGCGCGCCGATCAGAAACACGGCGATGCCGATGACTGCAAGAACGAGCTTCGCGGTGTTCATGGAATACATGGTGGTCACTGGCAATGAACGCCGCTCATACACCGCCCGCGGAACTCAGGTTCCGGATAACGAACGGCCCGAGGTGCGGGCCTGGGTTCTGCCAGGCCGCACGCAGCGCCATCGCCAGCGTCGTGCGCGTGTCCTCGGGATAGATGATGGCATCGATGTACCCGCGCGCGCCGGCGTAGCGGGCATCGAGCTGGTGCTCATAATCCGCCCGCATCTCATCCATGGAAGCCTGCACGGCGGCATCGGGCTCGGTGCCGGCCTTCTTCGCCGCCATGATCGCCACGCTGTGCACGGCAGAGACCGCCGATTCGCCTTCCATCACCGCCATGCGCCCCGTGGGCCATGAGAAGATGAAATCGGGATCGAAGCCCTGGCCGGCCATCGCGTAGTATCCCGCGCCCGATGCGTGATTCACCGTGAGAACGAGCTTGGGGACGGTGGCCGTTGCCATCGCTTCGACCCACCGCGCGCCGGCGCGGATGATGCCCTCGTGCTCCGATTCCTTGCCGACCATGAAGCCCGAGACATCCTGCACGAAGAGCAGCGGGATGCCTTGCCGGTCGCAGCGGTCGATGAAGAACGCGACCTTCTCGGCGCTCTCCGCGTAGATGATGCCGCCGAAGCGTGGCTGCTCGCCCGGCCGTCCCTTGATGAGTCCGCGCGCGTTCGCGATCACGCCCACGGGAATGCCCTCGATGCGCGCATCGCCGCAGATCATCTCGCGCGCGAGCTGCGGCTGGAACTCATCGAGCTGGCCGTCGTCGAGCACCGCGCGAAGCACCGCGTGCGCGTCGTACGACAGGCGATGATCGGACGGCAGCAGGTCGTAGAGCGTCTCGGGCTCCGCGCCGGGAACGGCGGCGGCATCGTGCGGCGCGACGCGAAGCGGCGGCGCGAGGCGCGACACGAGGTCGCGCATCTTCTCCAGACAGTCGCGATCGTTGTCGAGCGCGTAATGTGCGACGCCGCTCACCTCGGTGTGCGTCTGCGCGCCGCCGAGCGTCTCGCCGTCGATGGACTGGCCCGTTGCCCCCTTCACGAGGTTCGGACCGCCGAGTCCCATGAACGACGTGCCCTTCACCATGAGGATCACATCGCTCAGCGCCGGCAGGTACGCGCCGCCCGCCACGCACTGCCCCATCACGGCGGCGATCTGAGGGATGCGCAGGTAACGCCGCATGAGCGAGTTGTAGTAGAAGATGCGCGCCGCGCCGTACTGCCCCGGGAAGACGCCGCCCTGGTACGGGAGGTTCACTCCTGCGGAGTCGACGAGATAGAGGATCGGGATGCGCGAACGCATCGCGCATTCCTGCGCACGAAGGATCTTGGGGATCGTCTCCGGCCACCACGAACCGGCCTTCACCGTCGCGTCGTTCGCGACGACGACGCACTCGCGCCCATGCACCTGGATGATGCCGGTGATGACGCCGGCCGCCGGTGCCTCGCCATCATAGAGATCATGTGCGACCAGCAGGCCGAGCTCTAGGAAGTGCGAGCCTGGATCCTGCAGCGCAGCGACGCGCTCGCGCGCGGTGAGTTTTCCCTGTGCGTGCTGCTTCGCCGTGCGCTCGGCGCCCCCACCAAGTCGCAGTCGCTGCTCGAGTTCACGCGACGCGTCCGCCAGTTCGCGCAGGCGGCTCATTGGCTTCCCGCTCACGCTTCCTGCGCCTGGCGTGTCGCGAACCATTCCTTGATGTAGCTCACGAGATCGATGGTGGACGTGCCGGGGCCGAAGAGCTTGCCGACGCCGAGCTGTTCGAGCGCATCCATGTCTTCCCTGGGGATGATGCCCCCGCCCGTGATGAGGATGTCATCACGACCCTGCTCGGCGAGCAGTGCACGGACGCGCGGGAAGAGCGTCATGTGCGCGCCGGAGAGGATGGAGAGACCGACGACGTCGACATCTTCCTGCACCGCCGCGGACGCGATCATCTCCGGCGTCTGGTGAAGACCTGTATAGATCACTTCCATGCCGCCATCACGGAGGGCGGCGGCGACTACTATCGCGCCACGCTCATGTCCGTCGAGACCGGGCTTGGCAACAAGCACTCGAATAGGGCGTGTCATAGAGAGAATGGTACCAGCGGCACCACGCTCCGTCGAGTCGCGACCTACCAATTCGTGAGACTGGCGGGGCCTGCACCGGCGCGCGTTCGCGATACGTCAGACGCTTCCATCCACCGCCGGCCGGTCCGGTCCGCCGATCCAAGGCGGATCGCGAAGCGCGTGTCGCCGAGACCTGGATTCACGGGAAGCGCGAGATCGATCCGGTACGTCCGCTTGCCCGAACGCACCGCACCGAGCAGCGAGATGCCCACTGAGCTTCGTATCGGGCTGGTGGCCGCATACGGCACGTCCCCCTGCCAGATGCGACCGACGTCGGCGAACGCCGCCACGGCGATGTCGGCACGCGAAGAGAGCCATGGCGTGAGCATCCGCTCCTCATGACGGAGCACGATGCGCCGGCCACCAGCTTCGCGGCCAGCCGGGAACCCAATGAGTCCGCCGTCGAAGTCCCTGAACGTGAGCTGCGAGGGAACGACCGGTCGCCCGACCGCGGCACCTGACAGGCTCGTGATGCGAGTGCGCCGCAAGCTCGGGAGGCGATGCCAGTCGACGTGAGCGCTGATCACGGTGCCGAGCCAGGGCCCGCGCACCGCTTGCCCTCGCGCTTCGCCGGCAACGCGGAAGGAGACGAACGACTCCTCGTTGCCGACGCCACCGTAGAAGTCGCCGGTGAACAGGACGTCCATGCGATTGCCCGCAAACACCGCCGGCGCGATGAACAGACTACCCTGCACCCCGCGACCGACGTCCTGCGCCGCGCGCAGCGCGGAGAACCTGGTGACGGTCAGGTAATCGAGCGCCCGGAGTCCGATGATCAGGCCGAGCCGCTCCGCGGTGTAGGTCTGGTACCGGCCGGTCAGTTCGTTGTCGAGCGTGCTGACGATGCCGGTGTCGGAGACAATGACGCTCTCCTCACCGGGGCGGGACTGCTCCCTCATGAAGCCGGCACCGACGAGTCCCACCATGCCTTCACGCCCGAACGATCCCACGCGCGTGATCCATGTGATGTCGTACGCCGCGCGCTCCGTCCTCACGGCCGCGTCGTCCCCGTTCGGGCGTGTCAGCGTCACATAG
>JANOTV010000233.1:0-3458 GCA_031416495.1 Gemmatimonadota bacterium | reverse complement strand
GATCTCCGAGGTCGCGGCGGGTCGTATCGACTGGGCGGCAGATGCGCCGGTGCCGGACGCGCACACGATCTGGGACATCGCCTCGCTCACGAAGGTCGTCGGCATGACGACCGCCATGATGCAGCTGGTCGAACAGGAACGCGTCCTGCTCGACGCACCGGTGCAGCGCTATCTCCCCGAGTGGCAGGGCGCGGGGAAGGACCGCGTGACGGTGCGCAATCTTCTCACGCACACCTCGGGTTTGAAGCCATTCCGCGAGATCTTCCGTGAGACGCTGGACCCAGCCGTCGCGCGGCGCCTCGTGCTCGAGACGCCGCTCGACACGACGGCAGGCGCCCGCATGGTCTACTCCGACCTCGGCGCGATCCTCGCCGGGATGATCGTCGAGCGCGTGAGCGGCCAGTCGCTCGACGCGTACCTCGACCAGCATCTATTCCGCCCGCTCGGCATGCGCGAGACGGGATACCGCCCGCCGCCGGAATGGCTCGCGCGCGTCGCGCCCACCGAGCGCGATCCCTGGCGCGCGCGTCACCTGCGCGGCGAGGTGCACGACGAGAACGCTTTCGTGCTCGGAGGCGTCTCCGCGCATGCGGGGCTGTTCAGCTCCGCCGCGGACCTCACGAAGTTCTCGCAGATGATGCTGAACGGCGGGCAGTTGGGCGACGCCCGGATCATGCAGACCGAGACGCTCCGGGATTTCCGCAGGGTACAGAACTCCCTGCTCTCCCACCGTGCGCTCGGCTGGGAGACCCCGAACGGCACGAACTCGGGCGGGCGGCTGCTGCGCGCGCCGGCGTTCGGGCACACCGGGTTCACCGGCACGTCCATATGGATAGACCCGGCAAACGACCGGTTCGTGCTGCTGCTTACGAACCGCGTGAACCCGACGAGGGCGAATTCCCGGCTCGGTCCGTTCCGGACGGCGGTCGCGGACCTCACGACCCGGGTGCTTGACCGGGCCGCGGCCGCGCCGGCACGGGGTGCGCCGTAACAACCGACCAGGCCTTGTCCGTGGAACCTATTCCCGTATATTCCGAGTTAGTTCTGTGCGGCGCGATTCCGCGCCACGCGCTCCCCTTCGGAGGGACTCAATGAGCACGGTGAATACTCCTGAGGTCGCGGTCGTCATCACGCCCGCTGCCCATGTTGAAGTCCAGAAGTTCATGGCCGCAGAGAATGTCGCGCCGGAAGTCGGTGGCCTTCGCGTCAGCGTCCAGCCCGGCGGTTGCTCCGGCTTCAAGTACAGCCTCCTGATCGAGGACAAGCCGGCCGACGACGACACGATCCTTCCGCACGGAAGCTTCAACGTCTTCGTCGATCCGTTCTCGATGCAGTATCTGAGCGGCGTCGTGATCGGTTACGAGACGTCTATGCAGGGTTCCGGCTTCACGTTCAAGAACCCGAACGCCACCGGCGGTTGCGGGTGCGGCACCAGCTTCTCCGCGTAAGCGGAGAATCCGCTCCTGACTGAGATTCCTTGCAGCGCACGGGCGCCCCTCGGGGCGCCCGTCCTGTTTTGCGCATGTCGCAATGACGGGCGTCGTGCTCCCACCCTCCTTCGCGACAGGCGCAATGACTGATACGGCGAACGCATTCACGGCACTCGACTGGTCCGTGCTCGTGCTCTACCTGATCGGCACCACGGCACTAGGCGTGTGGCTCGGTCGCGGGCAGAAGGACGCGCGCGATTACTTCGTGGCCGACGGCACGATCCCCTGGTGGGCGGTGTTGTTCTCCATCGTCGCCACGGAGACGAGCGCGCTCACGTTCATCAGCATCCCTGGGCTCGCGTATCTCGGGAACTTCACCTTCCTGCAGGTCGCCACGGGGTACCTGATCGGCCGCGTGATCGTGGCGTACACACTCCTCCCGCGCTACGTGAACGGCAACCTCGTGACCGCGTACGCGCTGCTCGAGCAGCGCTTCGGTGCGGGCGCGCGGCGGTTCGCCTCGGTCACGTTCATGGTGACGCGCGCATTCGGCGATTCGGTGCGTGTGTTCGCCACCGCGATCCCGATCGCGCTCATCCTCGGCCCCGTGATCCCGGTCGAGAACGTCATGCCGATCTCCATCCTCGTGCTCGGCGCGACGACGCTGCTCTACACCTACCACGGCGGCATGCGCGCGGTGGTGTGGACCGATTTCATCCAGACGTTCGTGTACCTTGGCGGCGGGTTCGGTGCCATGTGGCTGATCGGTGCGGGCGTCGATGGCGGCTGGTCGCGCATCATCGCCGACGCGGGCGCCGCGGGGAAGCTGCAGTTCATCGACACGTACCGCGGACTCGACCGTCCGCACACGGTGCTCGCCGGACTCCTCGGCGGCGCGTTCCTCTCGATGGCATCGCACGGCGCCGACCAGATCATCGTACAGCGACTGCTCACCGCATCGTCGCTGCGTGACGCGAGGAAGGCGCTCATCGGCAGCGGCATCGCGGTCATCCTTCAGTTCGCGATGTTCCTGCTGATCGGCATCGGCCTCTGGTCATTCTACGAGGGCCGCACCTTCGAGCGGCCGGATGAGATCTTCCCGATGTTCATCATCAACGAGATGCCGGCGGGCATGACGGGGATCGTCATCGCCGCCATCCTCGCGGCCGCGATGAGCACGGTGTCGGGATCGCTCAACTCCCTCGCCGCGGCCACGGTGCATGATCTCTGGGTCCCGCTGCGGCGCGCCGTGCCTGACGCCGTGACGATGCTGCGCGCATCGAAGGTCTTCACGCTCTTCTGGGCGGCGGTGCTGATCGGCGGCGCGCTCATGTACAGGGCGCAGGGCACGCCGGTGGTCGTGGTCGCGCTCTCGATCGCGTCCTTCACGTACGGCGGCCTGCTCGGCGGCTTCTTCCTCGCACTCTTCTGGCCGCGCGCCAATCAGCGTGACGCGGTGACCGGCATGAGCGTCGGTATCGCCACGATGAGCGTGATCGTGTTCTCGGGCCGGCTCTCGGCGACGTTCCCCGCCCTCGAGGGGGCGCTCGCACCGTTCGTGGGCATCGCGTGGCCGTGGTTCGTGCTCATCGGCACGAGCATCACGCTCACCGCCGGCATACTGTCCTCCTTCACCCACGCCGCTCCGGTCCGCGCACCGCGGCCCGACGTGGTCGGCCAATGAACTTGCACCTGACCGTCAGCTGGAGTCTCGGAACCTGATGACCAATCTCGTGGTGGGTGTGGATGGCGGTGGCAGCAAGACGCACGTGGTCGTCGCCGATGGGCGCGGCAAGGAATTGGCGTCGCTCACGGGCGAGGCCAGCGCCGTACGTCCCGGTGATGCGCTGCATTCCGCCGAAGTGATCAGCCGCCTCGTGCGCGAGTGCCTGGCGATCGCCGAGCGTGAGGACCGTCCCAGAGCGCTGGTCGCGGGTGTCGCGGGCGTCGGGCGCGAGGACGAGCGCCGCGCGCTCCTGCGGGCGCTGGAGGGCGCGAGGCTCGCGGAGGACGTGCAGGTCGTCCCGG
>JANOTV010000232.1:0-5933 GCA_031416495.1 Gemmatimonadota bacterium | reverse complement strand
CCGCCAGACGGACAGCGGCGTGCGCCGCGGAGGGGCGACCGGCAGCTCGAGGGGCGTGGTGATGGTCACAGTGGCGAAAGCTGTCCGGGTGAACGCCCCATCGCCAGCGGCACCGCAGGCCACTCGGGTGTAAATTCACGGTGCGCACCGCTCTCACCCTGCCCATACGTCATGTCTGACAATACGACGCCGCTCCACGCCCTCCATGCCGCCGGCCAGTCCATCTGGCTGGATTACATCGACCGCACCATGCTGGTGAACGGAGAGCTGGCGACCCGCATCCGCGACGATGCGCTCACCGGTATGACGTCGAATCCCACGATCTTCGAGAAGGCGCTCGCCGTCGGCACCGCCTACGATGCGCAACTGCGTGCCGCCAAGGGCTCGCTCACTGCCTGGGAGCTTTTCGAACTCGTCGAGACGGACGACGTGCGCAGCGCCTGCGACGCGTTCCTCCCGCGCTATCATGCCTCGAAGGGCACCGATGGGTTCGTGTCGATCGAGGTCTCTCCGGGCGCCGCGCACGACGCCGCGGCCACGGTGGAGGAGGCGCATCGCCTGTGGAAGACCGTCGCGCGGCCGAACGTGATGATCAAGGTGCCGGGTACGCCCGAGGGCTGCATCGCGCTCCAGGCGCTCATCACCGACGGCCTCAACGTGAACGTCACGCTGCTGTTCGCGGTGCAGGCGCACGACCGCGTGATCGACGCCTACCTCGCGGGCCTCGAGGCGCGCGCGGCGCGCGGCGGCGATCTGTCGCATGTGGCGTCGGTGGCCTCGTTCTTCGTGAGCCGCGTGGACGGTGCGGTCGATGCCGCGCTCGCGGCGAAGGTCGCCGCCGGGGGCATCTCGCTCGAGCAGTCGAATGCGCTGCAGGGCGTTGCCGCGATCGCCAATGCGCGCCTCGCGTACCGCCTCTTCCGCGAGCGCTTCAGCGGCCCGCGCTGGGAGTCACTCGCCGCCCGCGGCGCGCAGGTGCAGCGCCCGCTCTGGGCCAGCACGAGCATGAAGAACCCCGCGTACCGCGATGTGCTGTACGTGGAGCAGCTCATCGGCCCCGATACGGTGAACACGATGCCGCCGGCAACCCTCGAGGCGTTCCGCGACCACGGCGTCGTCGAGCGCACCGTCGACACCGGGTATGACGAGGCGGACCGCCTCTTCCGCGATCTCGCGGCCGCGGGCGTCGATATCAACGCGATCACCGACAAGCTCCTGGTGGACGGGCTCGCCTCGTTCCAGAAGTCGTTCGACACGCTCATCGACGGACTGGAGCAGAAGGCCGTGTCGCTCGGCCGCACCGTTCCCGCGGTGCGCTGAGCATGATGCCCACCTCGGTCACCAAGATCGTCTGTACCATCGGGCCCGCATCATCGAGTCCCGACGTCATCCGCCAGCTCATGCTGAGCGGGATGAACGTGGCGCGCCTCAATTTCTCGCACGGCACGCACGAGCAGCATGCGCGCACCGTCGCCACCATCCGGGGTATCGCGCTCGACCTCGGCAAGCCGATCGCGATCATGGGCGACCTGCAGGGGCCGCGCATCCGCATCGGTGCCCTCCCGGGGGTGCTCGACATCCACGAGGGCGACCACCTCGTGCTCGCGCCCCAGGACGGGGCGGTCGCGGGAGAGATCCCGGTCACCTACAACGAGCTCGCGCATGACGTGCAGCCTGGCGGGCTCGTGCTCGTGGACGACGGTCTGCTCGCGCTCAGGGTGGATTCCATCGAGGGTGACCGCGTGCACGTCACGGTGCGCTACGGCGGGCTCCTCAAGAGCCACAAGGGCATCAACCTTCCCGGCATCGACGTCTCCGCGCCGTCGCTCACCGAGAAGGACCGCGAGGACATCCCCTTCGCGATCGAGCAGGACCTCGAGTATCTCGCGCTGAGCTTCGTGCGCCGCCCCGAGGACATCCTCGAGCTGCGCGCGCTGCTCCCCAAGGGTATGCTCATCGTCGCCAAGATCGAGAAGGACTCGGCGCTGCATCGCATCGAGGACATCCTCCGCGTCACCGACGCGGTGATGGTCGCGCGCGGCGACCTCGGCGTAGAGCTCCCGTTCGAGGAAGTGCCGCTGCAGCAGAAGCGCAGCATCGGCCTCGCGGCGCGCTACGGCCGCCCCGTGATCACAGCGACGCAGATGCTCGAGTCGATGGTGCAGCACCCGCGGCCGACCCGCGCCGAGGTGAGCGACGTCGCGAACGCGATCCTCGACGGCACCGACGCGGTGATGCTCTCCGCCGAGACGGCGGCCGGCCTGCACCCGGTGCTCGCGGTGGAAGCGATGCGTCGCATCGCGAACGCCGCCGAGCAGGCGCCGGTCGCGCGAGGGCAGGGCATCGATCGCGTGATGCCGGGCAGCGCGACGGTCGAGGAGACGATCGCCTCCGCGTCGGTCACCGCCGTGCGCATGCTCGGTGCGAACACCGTCGTCGTCTTCACCAAGAGCGGCTTCTCGGCTCGTATCGTCGCGGCGCGCCGACCCAACGTGCACATCGTCGTGCTCACGGACAATGCGCGCACCTACCGCCAGCTCGCTATGGTGTGGGGCGTGATCCCGTTCCTCGTGCCGCACTGCGACACCTACGAGCAGATGGCGGCGCTTGCGCGCGACCTCCTGCGAGCGCATGGCTACGCGCAGACGGGAGACCGCATCGTCATCACCGCCGGCGTGCCGTTCGACGTGCCAGGCTCCACCAACCAGTTGAAGGTGGAGACGGTGTGAAGCTGCGCTTCCTCGGCACGGGCACGAGCTTCGGCGTGCCCCAGGTGGGCTGCGGCTGCGCCGTCTGCAAGTCCGACGACCGGCGAGACAAGCGCACGCGCGTGGGCGCCGTCGTCGAGTCGGGGAAGCTCCGGTTGCTCATCGACACGCCGCCGGAACTGCGGCTGCAGCTCATCGCCGCAGACATCGACCGTCTCGACGCGGTGCTCTTCACGCACGACCACGCCGACCACACGCACGGCATCGATGACATCCGCGCGATCTCCGTGCGCCGCGATGGCGCGCTGCCGATCTACGGTGCCGCCGAAACGCTCGAGGCGATCGCGCAGAAGTTCCCGTACATCTTCGACTCCTCGATGAAGCCGCTGCCCGGCACCTCGAAGCCCGAGGGCTTCGCCCAGGTGCTCGAGGCCGGCGTCACCGTGCGCATCGGTCACCTCGATGTGACGCCGGTGTCGGTGCCGCATGGGCGGCTGCGCGTGTTCGGTTATCGCATCGGACCGCTCGCCTACGTGACCGATGCGAAGTCCCTCTCGGACGAAGTCGTCGCGCAGTTGCAGGGTGCCGAGGTGCTTGTGATCAACGCGCTCTTCCGCACGGCGCATCCCACGCATCTCTCGATCGGCGAAGCGGTGGATGCCGCCCGTCGCGTCGGTGCGCGTCGCACCTACCTCACGCATCTCACGCACGAGACTTCGCACGCCGAGCTCGCGGCTTCGCTCCCTGAAGGAATCGAGCCCGCATATGACGGCCTGACGGTGGACCTCGGCGAGGACAACTGATGACCATCCGTCTCGATGTGTCCGGCATGCTCGCACAGGCCGTTCCTCAGGGTGCCACGAGCAGTCAGCTCAAGGACCTCGGTCCGCGCCTGCTCCTGGCGCACGAGGAGATGCTCGCCATCGCCGGGCGTGGGACGCTCGGGTTCCGTGAGCTCGAGCGGCAATCGGCGGAGCGCGATCGCGTCATCGCCTGGGCGCGCGCGGCGGCGCCGCGCTTCGACGACATCGTCGTGCTCGGCATCGGTGGCTCGGCGCTCGGAGCCGTAGCGCTGCGCAGCGCACTGCTCGGCCGCGATTGGAACGCGCTCAGCCGCGAGCAGCGCGGCGGACGCGCGCGCCTGCATGTGCTCGACAACGTCGATCCCCGTTCGGTGCGGGCGGTGCTCGAGACGCTGCCGCTCGGGCGCACACTGTTCCTCGTGATCTCCAAGTCGGGAAGCACCGCCGAGACGATGTCGCAGTATCTGGCGGTGCGCGAGCGACTGCGCGCGGCCTCGCTGCCGCTCACCGAGCATCTGGCGTTCGTGACCGACCCCGAGGTGGGCGTGCTCCGGCGCATCGCGGCGGACGAGGGGATCCCGGCGTTCGAGGTGCCGCAGAACGTCGGCGGTCGCTTCTCCGTGCTCACGCCGGTGGGGATGCTGCCGGCGGCGCTGCTCGGCATGGACGTGGATGCCATCATCGCCGGCGCCGTCGCGATGCGTGATCGCTGCGCAACCGGAGCGCTTCGCGAGAATCCGGCACTGGCCTTCGCGGCGCTGCAGTGGAATGCGCACACGCACGCTGGGCAAGGCGTGCATGTGCTCATGCCGTACTCGGACGCGCTCCGCGACCTCGCGCCCTGGTTCGTGCAGCTGTGGGCAGAGAGCCTCGGCAAGCACACGACGGGTGGACGCGGCAAGAACGTCGGCCCGACGCCCATCGCCGCCGTGGGCGCGACCGACCAGCACGCGCAGGTGCAGCTCTTCATGGAAGGTCCGGCCGACAAGACCGTCACCTTCATCGATGTCGAGACGCATCCCGACGATCTCACGATCCCGCGCACCGATGATATCCCGGCGGAGCTCGCGTACCTGGGCGGCCGAAGCTTCGCTGAGCTGCTTCGCGCCGAGGCGCATGCCACTGCCGGCGCGCTCGCGCAGATGGGGCGGCCGACGATGACGCTCCGCGTGACCGCGGCCGATGCCTGGCACCTGGGTGGGCTCATCATGATGTTCGAGCTCGCGACGATCTATGCGGGAAACCTTTACGGCGTGAATCCGCTCGACCAGCCCGGAGTCGAACTCGGCAAGCAACTGACCTACTACCAGTTCGGGCATCCGCAGTGGACGGCGATGCGCGACGTGTGGGAGTCGTTGCCGGCGAGCGACGCCGACTGGGTGCTCTGAGCGGACTCCGACAGGTCGGCAGGCAGGTCGGCAGGCAGGTCGGCAGACAGGTCGGCAGACAGGGGCGCGTTGCAGGCGGGCGACCCCGGGCGCAAATTGCTACCCTGTCATCGAGTCTCGCGGCCAATCGTTGGGCGCAGCCCGAGCGCGCCTTCCTCATCACGTCAGTCTCCGATGTCCGACGCTCCAGCCTCCGTGCTCCAGCTCATCGATCCCGCCATCGCCATCACCGCTGGCCACGTGAAGGTGAAGGATCGCGACCGCCTCGCGTCCCCCATGATGGACGCCCTCGTGCGCCTCGCCGTCTTCGGTGATGAGGCTGAGCGCGACTGGGCGCGCTGGGTCATCTGGGAAGCGGCGCGCGATGTCGGCGTCTTTCCGGCGTCCATCCATGACTTCTACATGGCGCGCGGACGCGGCGACGTGAAGCCCGTGACCGTGCCGGCGATCAACGTGCGCGGCCGCTCGTACGACACCGCGCGTTCGATCTTCCGCACCGGGCGTCGCCTCAGGGGTGGCGCATTCATCCTCGAGATCGCGCGCTCCGAGATCGCCTACACCGAGCAGCGTCCCTCCGAGTACGTCGCGGTGATGCTCGCGGCGGCGCTTCGCGAGGGGCACAGCGGCCCCGTGTTCATCCAGGGCGATCACTTCCAGATCAATGCGAAGAAGTACAAGGCCGACCCGAAGGGCGAGGTCGCCGCGGTCAAGCAGCTCGCGCTCGAGGCCATCAGCGCCGGCTTCTACAACGTGGACATCGACACATCGACGCTCGTCGATCTCAGTCGCGAGACGTTGAGCGAGCAGCAGCGCCTCAACTACGAGGTCGCCGTCGCACTCACCAGGTACGTCCGCAGCCTGGAGCCGAAGGGTGTGACCATTTCCCTCGGTGGCGAGATCGGTGAAGTGGGTACGGAGAACTCGACCGTCGCCGAACTCAGGGCGTTCATGGACGGCTACAACCGCACGCTGCTCGACAAGGCCGGCAAGATGACGGGCCTCTCGAAGATCTCGGTGCAGTCGGGCACGTCGCA
>JANOTV010000231.1:0-2255 GCA_031416495.1 Gemmatimonadota bacterium | reverse complement strand
TCGGCGTGGGCGAGGAAGCGATCCAAGATCGCCGTCGCCGCCGGCACATCGCCGAGGAAGATGCCCCAGTCCTGCGTGGGTCGATTTTATGTGGAGTCGAATGTAATGCGGAGCCTCGGGTGCTCTGAAGCCCCGCATCCGAGTCATCGCGCAGGTTTCGTACTCCGCATAACGGGGCGCGCCGTCAGCGCGGCGATCAGCGTGTCGGTGGCCTTGAACCGCCCGGACCGCAGCGTGGGAGCAATCATCGATTCCAAGGCTTCGAGCTTCACCGATGGATCAGCCCGCGTGTACATCTCCGTCGTTTGCAGGTGCGCGTGTCCAAGCCACAGCGCGACCTTGCGCAGATCTTTGGTGGCCTGCAGGACGGTCAGCGCGCAGGTGTGTCGCAAGACGTGCGGGGACACGCGTTTGGTGGCCAAGGACGGGCACCGCAAGGTTGCGGCGAGGGTGTGCTTGTGCAGAATGTACTCGAAGCCCGAGCGCGTCATGGGTTCGCCGCGCGCGTTGAGAAACAGGTCCGGGACCTGCACGGAGCCTCGGACCGCGAGCCACGCGCGCAGGGCGGCGGTCGTTTCCTTCCACAAGGGCAGACACCGTTCCCGCCGGCCCTTGCCGTGGACCAGCACGCTGGCGTGCGGGTGAAGGGTCACGCTGGCGAGTTGCAGGCCGATCAGTTCGGACACGCGTAATCCGCCGGCGAAACACAGATACAGCATGGCGCGGTCCCGCAGACCGTCCCTGCTGGTCGGCGTGGGCGCATTCAGGAGAGACTGGATTTCGTCCACGGTCAGGTGTCTCACCAGCCGCGTATCCGCGCGCTTGGCTGGAATCGCCAGAATCTGGCGGATCTGCTCCATCGCCGCCGGCACGCGATACTCCATGAAGTGCATGAAGGACTTGATCGCGGCCAAGCGGACATTGCGCGAACTCGGACCATTCGCGCGGGCGGTTTCCAAGTACCCGAGGAAGTGGACCACCAGCGACGCGTCGATCTGCTCCAGGTCCAGTTGGGATGGCGCGACGTGGAGACGCGCGCTGGCGAATTCAAGGAGCAGCTTGAACGCATATGCATACGAGTCCGACGTGTTGGGGCTGGCACCGCGTTCGAGGGGGAGGCGGTGCTGGAAGAAGGCGGTGAGGTGTGGCGCGAGCGGCGTCATGGTCATCCGCCCGTGACAAAGCGTTCGCACTGGTCGGCGACGGCTTGCATCAACTCCGGCACCGCTTCCAGATACCAATACGTGTCGGCGACCGTGCTATGCCCCAGATAGGTCGACAGTGCCACCATGTGCCGGGTGATGCTATCCCGGCCATCCGGGCACGTGCGCAGGGCTCTGACCGCGAAGGCGTGCCGCAACGAATGGGGCGTCGGCCGAGCACGCCCCACGCCGCGCGGTAGCCCCAGTTGGCTGACTGCGGTCTGGAATGCGGTCTCCACATCGGCCACAAGGAGCGGCTTTCGGCGCAACGACACGAAGACGTGATCGTCGAAGGGCGCGTAGGGACGTCGCCGCTCCAGGTACCGTGCGAGGCCCGCGCGGGCGGTGTCGTGCAAGGGCACGAGGCGCGTCTTGCGAAACTTGGTTTGTCGAATAACGAGCCCGTCAGGGCCGAGGTCTTCAAATCGAAGATGGAGCGCCTCTGACACGCGGAGCCCGGTGCAGGCCAGGAGTGCGAACAACGTGCTGTAGGTCTCCCGACGTAACGTGCGATACCCGGACTGGGCCGCCGCGTGGACGAGTTGCTGAATGGCGTCGTCGGAGAGGATGTAGGGCACGGGCCGTGGCTGCTTCTCGGCTCCGAAGACCGCGACCGGCAATTCGTGGCGCCCGTCCTCCGCGCGGATGTATCGAGCGAATCGGACGACCATTCCAAGTCGGCGCGCACGCTGCGTCACCGCTCGGGCCCGCCCCGCCCACTCGACCGCGAGGGGAGCGCGTACGAATCGCTCACCTCTGTCCTCAGAGAACGTCGCGAAGCTCTGCAGCAGCGACCCTTCGGACTTGAAGGCGAATCCGCTCGCACGACGGACCGCCACATACGACGCGACGGCGTGCGCTAGCATGACGGCACCTCCGCTGGCCACGGCTGGGCGATCTGCCGGAGCGCGGTGACGTCGACTTTGGCGTAGATTTGCGTGGTCTCGATGGAGCGATGCCGGAGGAGGCCCGCGATGTCCTGGAGCGAGGCGCCGTGGCGCAACATGGACACGGCGACGGAATGGCGCAGCAGGTGAGCGGCCCCTCGGCTTG
>JANOTV010000230.1:0-4733 GCA_031416495.1 Gemmatimonadota bacterium | reverse complement strand
GCGATCCGTAGAGCGACGACGCGGCCGCACCCTTCACGACCTCGACGTTCTCGATGTCCTGCGGGTTCAGGTCCTGGATGCCGCCCTGCGAGATGACACCGTCGATGATGTACAGCGGGTCCTGACCACGGCCGGCGGCATTGATCGATTGGGGGCCACGCAAAATGACGGCCGGAGCGGCACCCGGACGACCAGAGGCCGACACGATGTTTGCGCCCGGAACCTTGCCCTGGAGCTGCGCCAGCGGGTTGGATCCTGGGACCGGCATGTCCTCTGCCGTCACCTGACTCACCGTGAACGCCAGCTTCTTGATCTCCGTCGCACCGGTCACGCCGGTCACGACGACCTGGTTGAGGCGGTTGATGTCCTGCTTCAGCGCGAAGTCGTGCGTCTGTGAACCTTCGCCCAGCGTGATCGACTTGACCTGCGGCACGTAGCCGAAGGAGCGAACACGAAGAACGACCTGCTGCCCGCGCACTCGTGCGCCGGGGATGTTGATGGAGTAACGACCGTCTTCGGTCGTTCCCACCGAAATCGCGAGCGCCTCGATCGTGACATTCGCTCCAAAGAGCGGCTGTCCCGCCTCAGTCTGCACTCGGCCTGTGACCGTCGCGGCGCCTTGCGCCTGCGCGATACCAGCCTGAGAGAGCGAGAGGAGCAGCGCGAGGATGGAGGCGCTTAGCCTCCGGGTCCCGTTCCGTCCCAGCATGAGCATTCCTCGTGAAGGGGTTTTCCGACAAATGGACACGTGCTCACGCGCCATCGCCAACCTAACGAACCACACGCATCCGAACGGACACGCACGGACACAACACCAACTGCCCCTCCACACGGAGGGGGAACCGAAGGCCCGCAAACGGTAACACTTAGGTCACGCTGAGCGCAAGACGCACGCCCCCGTCTCCCTTACAGCCCCGGCCCCGCGAGTCGATCACTCGCCGCTCTCCGCGTGCTGTGCGCTACGTCTCAGGAATCCGTGGATTCACCATCCCTTACCTCACCTCTCATCACCGCGTCACAAACCCGTCGATCATCTCGCACCGCAGTCGCCATCGCGCCAACCTCCGGCCCACACTATGCTTCCTATTATGTACATGCGCACTCCCCGCTCCCCTCTCGCCGCGTTCCTCCTCGCCGCCCTCGTCTCGCTCGGCTGCGACACCGCGTCCGGCTCGCCGATGGACCGCGAGGACGCCGCACTCGATGCCGCCACTACCACGGCGAGCGCCGCTGCCTCGGATACAGCGCGCGAAGCGCTCCTCCGGCGCGCCGACCTCGGACGCATCAATGGAAGTCCCGCCAGTCTCGTCTGGCTCGTCGTCATCTCCGACTTCCAGTGCCCCTACTGCAAGGTGTGGCACGACGAGACCGCACCGCTCATCGAACGCGACTACGTGAAGACCGGCAAGATCCGCGTCGCGTATCTCAACTTGCCCATCTCCTCGCATCGCAACGCGTGGCCCGCGCACGAGTCCGCCATGTGCGCCGCCGAGCAAGGGAAGTTCTTCCCCGTCGCGGACGCGATCTTCGCCACACAGGGTGACTGGAAGACGCGACTCGATGCACCCGCGTACTTCGATTCGCTCACGCGCACGCTGCCGGTGGACCATGCACGCCTGCGCGCCTGCGTCGCCGATGGACAGCTGCGCCCGCTGATCAAGGCGGACTACGATCGCAGCTCGCGCATCGGCATCGGCTCCACGCCGACCTTCCTCATCGGCTCCAAGGTCCTCATCGGCGCACAGCCGTACGAAGCATTCAGGCGCGCCCTCGACGACGCACTTACGGCGGCCGGAGCTCGATGATCGCATGGCCGTACGCCGCCGCGTACGCGGCCGCGGCGGCCGCCGCGGAGATCGCCGCTCACATTCCCCTGCCCGGTGATTCGAAGATCGTCCGTTCACTGCGCGCTCGTCGCGGGCTGCTCGAACGATACGAAGCATGGGGACGCACCGGCCGCGACGACTCGCGGCCGCTCGTGTGGTTCCATGCGCCGTCCGTCGGAGAAGGACTACAGGCGCGGCCGGTGATCGAGCTGCTGCGCGCGCGTCGCCCCAACCTCCAGATCGCGTACACATTCTTCTCTCCCAGTGCGGAACGCTTCGCAGCCTCACTGGGCGCCGACTTCACGGACTACCTGCCTTTCGACCGCGCGGTGAACGCGCGGCGCGCACTCGCGGCGCTGCGCCCCGACGCGCTGATCTTCTCGAAGCTCGATCTCTGGCCGGAGCTCGCGCACGAGGCATCCGCGCGAGGGACGAAACTCGGCATGATCTCCGCCACACTCGCCGATGGATCGCGGCGGCGCGGAGGGTTCGCGCGCGCGCTGTTGCGCGAGGCGTATCGCGCGCTCGACACCGTCGGCGCGATCGACGCGTCAGATGCCGAGCGTCTCGCGGCGCTCGGCGTGCATCCGGAGCGCATCGCGGTCACGGGAGACACACGCTACGACCAGGTGGCGTCGCGCGCCGCGGCCGTCGACCGTTCGGGCGCGCTGCTCGCGCCGCTCGCCTCATCACGCCCGACACTCGTCGCAGGATCCACCTGGCCCGCGGATGAGTCGGTGCTGCTCGACGCGTGGCTCGCGCTGCGACTCGCAGTGCCTGACGCACGATTGATCATCGCGCCGCACGAACCCACCGACGCACACCTGCGTCCACTGCGCGAGTGGGCGAAGGCCTGGAGCCTCACGCTCGACACGCTCGACACGGCATCACCGTCGAGTGACGTCATTGTCGTGGACCGCATGGGCGTGCTCGGCGACCTCTATGCGCTGGCCGATGCCGCGTTCGTCGGCGGCGGATTCCACGGCGCCGGATTGCACTCGGTGCTCGAGCCTGCGGCATTCGGCGCACCCGTCATCTTCGGACCGCGTCACGCGAACAGCCGCGATGCGGCGCTGCTCATCGCCTGCCGCGGAGGAGAGTCGGTGCACGACCGCGCCTCACTCTCACAGGCGCTTGAGGTGTTGTTCACCGAACAGGACACGCGGAAGCAGGCCGGTGCCGCCGCGAGGGCATTCGTGCAGTCGGGGCTCGGCGCGGCCGAGCGCTCGGTGGCGCTGGTGATGGAGATTCTCAAGGCGTGAGGTGGGCGGGTGGGAGGTGGGAGGGTGGGAGGGTGGGAGGGTCAACGCAAAGGAAGGCCGCCCGAGCCATCGGACGGCCTTCCTCGTTCCTTCACCTTCCACCTCTGCCCTGCGCAGTTCAGCGGCGCAGGCCGCGCGGCGTCCAGGCGAACGAGAGACCGATCGCGTCCCCGTCGCCGAGCAGCAGCGCGAGCCGCAACTGCATCTGCTCGTTGATCTCGAAGTTTCCGCCGAGGTCAATATCGAGGTTCAACTCCGTGTCGGAGAGGTTGCCAAACTGAGTGTCGATCGAGATGTAGTCGATCGAGAGCCGCGGGTGCACGTACGGCGTGATCGCGAACTTGCCCTCGATCGGGAACCGGTGGCCGATGGCAACGCCGACCGGGACCTTGAGCGTGGTGACGTTATCACCGAACGACATGCCGATGCCGCTCGCGAATACCATGTCGAACGGCATGTCCTGGCGCTCGCGAAGCAGCTGATAGGCGAAGCCGGCGCCGAGGATCAGGCGCGCATCCGCACCCGCCGCATCGTGATCTACGAAGCCCGCGTCCATCGTGAACTGCGCGCGCTGGTTGCCGAGCCCTTCACGCCACTGGAAGATGAGGCCGGTGCCGCCCGGGAAGTTGAAGCCGGTGCCGCCGCCGTTGCCGATGTCGGCAAGGGCGAAGTTGTACTCGCGCTCCGCGACACGGGTCGGCTGGAAGGCGGGATAGAAGTAGGCCTGTGCGCCGAGCGGCGCCGCGAAGGCGAGTGCGATGGCGCTGAGTCCAAGGATGCGACGGATCATTGTATGGTCTGGTGAAGGTTGTCCAAACGACATGGGCGCGACGCTGACACGTCGCGCCCACGTTCAGGACGATTGGACCCGCTTCGCCGTTACTTGTTCCCTGCGGGGATCAGAGCCGCGAGGCCCGCTCCGTCACGACGCGGACCATATCGTCCACGACCTGCATGAAACCGCCTTCGACCTGGAAGCGCGCATCGTTCGCGCCGATGCGCAGCACGCCGGCGCCGAGCGTCGTGACCATCGGCGCGTGCGACGGCAGGATACCGACCTCGCCGTCGAACGCGGGCGCCGTCACCGACGCGGCTTCGCCCTCGAACAGCGTCGCCTCGGGCGAGATGACGGATACCTTCAGCATGCCTTCTTTGCTCGCCATTACGCCATCGCCTTTGCGTTCTCGACGACGTCGTCGATGCCGCCGGCCATGAAGAACGCCTGCTCGGGCAGGTGATCGAACTCACCGGCGACGAGACGCTCGAACGAGCTGATGGTCTCCTCGAGCTTGACGAACTTGCCCGGGCGGCCGGTGAACTGTTCGGCGACAGAGAACGGCTGCGACATGAAACGCTGGATGCGGCGCGCGCGTCCGACGATCTTCTTGTCGTCTTCGGCGAGCTCGTCCATGCCAAGGATCGCGATGATGTCCTGAAGCTCCTTGTAACGCTGAAGGATGCGCTGCACGGCGGTGGCCACGCTGTAGTGACGCTCACCGACGTACTGCGCGTCGAGGATGCGCGAGCCCGATGCGAGCGGATCGACGGCCGGGTAGATGCCGAGCTCCGTGATGGCGCGCGAGAGCACGACCGTCGCGTCGAGGTGGGCGAAGGCGGTCGCAGGTGCCGGGTCGGTGATGTCGTC
>JANOTV010000229.1:0-3417 GCA_031416495.1 Gemmatimonadota bacterium | reverse complement strand
GGAACGCCATGGCCAGGATCATCCCCGACATCAGCAGCGGGAACTTCCAGTTGATCGAGGAGAGCCTGCGGATCATCACACCTCCTGGCGCTTCACCAGCGTGAGAATGGAATACACGGCCACTGCATCGCCATCCTGATTCTGGACCTCGACGTCCCATTCCACAACGCCCTGCGGCACGCCGCCTTCCGGCGTGTCCTTCGCGGTCTTCTGCTTGGCGGTCAGTCGCACCCGGATAGTATCGCCCGGATAGACGGGTTTGGTGAATCGCAGGTTCTCCAGTCCGTAATTGGCCAGCACCGGTCCCAGGGCGGGGTCCACGAACAACCCGGCGGCGGCTGACACGATGAAGTACCCGTGCGCCACGCGGCCCGTGAAGACGCCGTGCGCCCGTGCATCTTCGTCGTTCATGTGGGCGTAGAACGTATCGCCACTCAGTTTGGCGAACGCCTCGACGTCATCCAGCGTGATGGTGCGCGTGCCGGTCAGCAGCGTATCGCCCACCTGCAGTTCATCGAAGCTCTTCCGGAACGGATGCACGTCGTCGGTGCGTGCCGTCGCGCCCTTGGTCCACTCGCGCGTGATGGCGGTGATCATGGAGGGACTGCCCTGCACCGCAGTGCGCTGCATGTAATGAAGGACGCCGCGCGCGCCGCCGAGCTCCTCGCCGCCGCCGGCGCGTCCGGGACCGCCGTGCACCAGATTGGGCAGTGGAGAACCGTGACCGGTGCTCTCCTTCGCGCTCGTGCGGTCGAGCACCAGCATACGCCCGTGGAACGGCGCCACGCCGAGCACGACCTGCCGCGCGGTATCGGGATCAGCCGTTACCACCGAGCCGACGAGCGACCCACGACCGAGCTTGGCGAGTTCCACGGCATCGCCCAGCGTCTTGTACGGCATGACGGTGTTGACGGGACCGAACGCCTCGATGTCGTGCGGCTCGCTCTGCGAAAACGGTTCCGCGGCGAACATGAGCATCGGCCCGAAGAACGCGCCCTTTTCGCGGTCCGCGCCGACGACGGCGAAGTCCCCGCCGCCATACACCAACTCCGACGCCGCGCGGATGCGCTCCGCCGCCGCACCCACGTCGCGCACCTGGCCGCGGCTCGCGAGCGGGCCCATGCGCACACCTTCCACCGATGGATCGCCGACGACCGTCTTCTCGAGTCGCGCGCGGATCGCCTTGATCACATCCTCGGTCATTCCGTCGGGCACGATGGTGCGGCGGATCGCGGTGCACTTCTGCCCCGCCTTCGTCGTCATCTCGCGCACCACTTCCTTCACGAAGAGATCGAACTCCTCCGTGCCCGGCGCCGCATCGGGCCCGAGGATGCAGCAGTTGAGCGAGTCGGCCTCCATGTTGAAGCGCGTCGAGTGGCGCATGATCGCGTCACCCGACTTGAGCATCAGTCCCGTCGCCGCCGAGCCGGTGAACGCCACGGCGTCCTGCTCCGTCACGTGCGAGAGCAGGTCACCCGCGCTTCCGCAGATGAGCTGCACCGCGCCCTTCGGCAGGATGCCCGACGCGATGATCGAGCGGAACACCGCTTCGGTCAGGTAGCTCGTCGATGTCGCGGGCTTCACGATGCATGGCACGCCCGCGAGCAGTGCCGGCGCCATCTTCTCGAGCATTCCCCAGCAGGGAAAGTTGAACGCGTTGATCTGGATCGCGACGCCCTCGAGCGGCACCGCCACATGTCGCCCGACGAACGTGCCGCCCTTGGAGAGCGGCTCCACCGGACCTTCCACGTGGAACGTCTCGTTGGGGAACTCGCGCCGGCCACGGCTCGAATAGGCGAAGAAGGTGCCTATGCCGCCGTCAATGTCCACCCAAGAGTCGCTCTTCGTCGCACCGGTCGCGGCGGAGAGCGCATAGAACTCGTCCTTGTGCTCCATCAGATGCTTCGCGACGGCCTTGAGGCGCGCGGCGCGCTGGTGGAAGGTGAGTGCGCGCATGTTGGGGCCACCGACCTTCCGCGCGTACTCCGCCATCGCCCTGAAATCGAGTCCACCGCTCGACGACTCGGCGATCTTCTCGCCGGTGATGGCGTTGAAGAGGTCGGCGCTCTTGCCCGTGCCTTCCACCCATTCGCCGAGTGCGTAGTTCCGCAGCCTGATCACGCGTTGTCTCCCTGTGCGCTTTGATGATCCGTCTCAGGCGGAGACAGTCGGCCGTTCCTCGCCGCCACTAACCCTTCGGCGATGACCGCGTCTCCTGCCAGGTCTTCAGTATGCGCGACTGCTCCGGCCGCGAGGTCGGCACTTCGCGCAGCGGCTCCACTGCTCTCCATCCGTCGCGCATCGCCGCCGGCAGCTGCTGGTACAGCGCGGTGCCCTCGGTCTTCCATGCGAGCATCTCGTCGCTGACATCCTTCGCGATTTTCGCGGGATTGCCGACGACCATACTGCGCGGCGGCACCACGAGGCCGGCAGGCACGAAGCAGAGCGCGCCGACGATGGAGCCCGTGCCGATCACCGCGTTGTCCATCACGACGGCGTTCATGCCCACGAGCACGTTCGCGCCGATGCGCGCCCCGTGCACCACCGCGCCGTGCCCGATGTGCGCGCCCTCCTCGAGCACGACCATGACGCCCGGGAACATGTGCACCGTGCAGTTTTCCTGCACGTTGCATCCGTCCTCGATCACGATGCCGCCCCAGTCGCCGCGGATCGCCGCGCCGGGCCCGATGTACACGTTACGCCCGATGATGACGTTGCCGGTGACCGCAGCCTGCGGGTGCACGAACGCCGTCTCGTGCACCACGGGGATGAAGTCATCGAAGGCGTAGATCATGCGCGTGCGAGAATCATCGCATACCCCTGCCCGACGCCGATGCACATGGTGCAAAGCGCGTACCGTCCGCCGCCCTGCTCGAGCTGGCGCGCCGCAGTGAGCGCGAGCCGCGCGCCGCTCATGCCGAGCGGATGCCCGAGCGCGAGCGCACCGCCGTTCGGGTTCACGCGCGGGTCATCGTCGGCGATGCCGAGCTCACGAAGGCACGCCAGGCCCTGCGCGGCGAACGCTTCGTTGAGTTCGATCACGTCCATGTCGTCGAGCGTGAGCCCCGCGAGCTCGAGGACGCGCCGCGTCGCGGGCACGGGGCCAAGGCCCATGATGCGCGGCTCCACGCCGGCGGCCACGCTCGACATCACGCGCGCAAGCGGCTTGAGCCCCAACTCGCCCACGGCCTTCTCCGATGCGAGCAGGAGCGCGGCGGCACCGTCATTGAGACCGGAGCTGTTACCCGCCGTGACCGAGCCCTTGCCGTCGGTGCGGAACGCGGGGCGCAGTTTCGCGAGCGTCTCCCGGGTCGTGTCCGGGCGGATGAACTCGTCATGCTCCACCGTCACCGTCTCGCCCTTCTTCTGCGGGATCTCGACGGGCACGATCTCGCGCGCGAACCGTCCGTTCGCGCG
>JANOTV010000228.1:0-2845 GCA_031416495.1 Gemmatimonadota bacterium | reverse complement strand
CGAGGTCTTTGTCCGGCGTCATGAAACGGCGTCGACGCTCATCACCACGAACCGCCCGACGCAAGACTGGGGCGTCTTTCTCGGCGACGTCCCCGCAGCGACGGCGATCCTGGATCGCTTCCTCGCGCACGCGGAGATCATCCAAATGCCGGGCCGGAGCTATCGGCTGCGCGGGCGCACCACGGCCGACCGGGACCCGGTGTGATCGCGGGCGAAACCCCAACGACCGCGCGCCCCGCGCCTGTTGTGCTTCACGGATAATGTCCCCTTGAGAGTTCAGTAGAACTGTCCCCATGCATCCCTTCTCTTGAGGAGGGGGCGTGGAGCGGACGGCGATGAGCACCAAGGAGTTGACGCGATGGGCGGTGATGCGACGCGTGCGCGACCAGACGATGACACGCCAGGAAGCGGCGATGCGGCTGGGGTTGAGCTACCGGCAGGTCAAGCGGATCTTCCAGCGCTTTCGGACGCGCGGCCCGAAGGGCTTGGTCCACGGCAATGTGGGCCAGCGCTCGAATCGAGCGCACGCCTCGGCCGACCGCGCGCGCGCGATGGTGGTGCTGGCCGAACACTTCAGCGGGCCCGCGCGGGGCGTGGGCCAGCGGTTCGGGCCGACGCTCGCCGCGGAGCATCTGGCGGAGGAGTTCGGTCTCGTGATTCCCGTGTCCACGCTGCGCCGGTGGATGCTGGCCGAGCGGCGGTGGTCGCGCGTGCGGAAGTCCAAGCGCGCCCACCGGCGCCGCCCGCGCCGCGCGCATCGGGGCGAGCTCGTGCAGATGGATGGCAGTTTCCACGCGTGGCTGGAGGATCGCGGGCCGGTCGAGTGCCTGCTCACGATGATCGATGACGCCACGGGGGAGACGCTCGGCCAGTTCACCGGGGAGGAGACCACGTGGGGGGCTGCCGAGGTGCTGCAGGCCTGGATCGCGAAATACGGGGTGCCCCAGGCCCTCTACGTGGACGCGAAGAGCGTGTTCGTGCGCCCGGCCACGAGCCACGAACTCGCGACGGGCCTCGCGCCGGTCACGCAGTTCGGGCGCATGTGTGCGAAGCTGGGGATTCGACTGATCGTCGCGAAGACCCCCGAGGCAAAAGGGCGCGTCGAGCGCGTGCACGGGACGAATCAGGATCGCCTCGTCAAGAAGTTGCGCCGCGCCGGCATCGCCACGTATGCGGCCGCGCATCACTATCTCGACACGACGTACTGGGCGGCGCACAACGCGCGCTTTGCCGTGGCGCCGGGGGCGGCGGCGGACTTTCACCTGCCGCTGGATCCGCGCCTGAATCTGGCGCACGTCTTCTGCCTCGAGGAGCCCCGCGTGGTCGGCAATGACTGGGTCGTGCGCTATGCCAATCGCGCGCTGCAGATTCTGCCCACGGCCCGCGCGAAACGGCACACGGGCCCGCGTGGGCGGATCCTCGTGCGCGAGACCCGGACCGGGGACCTGCTGCTGGTGGCCCGGACGCCGGAAGGGAAGGAGCACCTCTTGGAGTGGCAGGAGATCACCCCCACCACGCACTGCCCCACCTACCACGCGCCGCCCCCGCCGGCGCCGGTCGCCACGCCGGTCGCGCCTGCGGGCTTCACCCGAGCAGGCCAGCCCCTCAGTGCACGACAGATGGCGGCGCGCGCCCGCTGGAGCCACGCGGTGACGACGCACGTCGCGCGGAAGGCGGCACGCACGGACGCACCCACGATGGCCACGAGCTAACCGCGTGGTCCCACCCAACCGACAGACCACCTCAACGGGGACATTTCTACTGAACGAAAAACGGGGACATTTCTATTGAACGTTGACCATTTCTACTGAACGCCGACGCGCAGCCTTGACAATCCGAGACCAGCCCCGCAGCTTCGCGGGGGGAAAAAAATCCCTATCCTTAGATGCAGTGCGAACTCTCTGCTGGAGGTTGCGATGAACCGCTACTGGGCTATCCCCCTGGCATTCGCTCTGGGCTCGACTGTTTCTGCGTCTGCGCAGAAGGCGAAGGACGCGGTCATCGTCGACCCGAAGGTCCACAACGTCCTTTTCGAGAACGATTACGTGCGGGTGTTGGAGGGCCGGGCCTCGCATCCGGCCGCCAGCCCCATGCACAGCCATCCGCCCCTCGTCTTCATCGGCTTGGAGGCGGCGCGCGTCAAGATGCGCCTGCCGGACGGCAACAGCGCGATGCTCGACATTTATCCGGGGCAGGTCATGTGGGCCGGCGACGGCATGGAGCATTCTTGGGAGCTGGTCTCGGGAAACGTGCGGGTCATCGCGGTGGAGGTGAAATCGGCACAGAAGTCGGCCGCGGGTGCGCTCCCTGCTGTCACCCGGAAAGCCAATGACGCGGTGGCTGTGGACCCCGATGTGCACCATGTCCTCCTGGAAAACGATCACGTCCGCGTCTTTGATGGGCGTGGGGCCAAAGGCAGGAAGAGTCCCATGCATTCCCATCCCCCATTCCTTTTCGTCAGCCTGGGCACGGCACGCCTGAACCTGACGCTCCCGGACGGCAAAAACGTCATTCTCGATACGTATCCCGGACAGGTGATGTGGATGGAGAACGCGGAGCACGCATGGGAGCTGCTTTCCGGCCACGCCCACGTCATCGCCGTGGAAGTGAAGTCGGCGCAGAGAGCTCCGTAGGCCAAGGCGGATCGGACCCGAACGGGCGCCGCGAGGCATAGAAACCGGGGGCCCGCTTGCGCCGACCCCCGGTCTCTTACCACAGGCGTCGCCGTTGTTTCGGTTGGTGCAGGATCAGCTCCACCGCCTGCAGACGGTCTACGACGAGCGGTTCGCGCGCGAGTACGGCCCATGGCGCCCCGTCGTCGGCGAGGTCACGAACAAGTTCCTTG
>JANOTV010000227.1:0-4702 GCA_031416495.1 Gemmatimonadota bacterium | reverse complement strand
CGACACGCGACCGTCTGGCATCGAGCCGGTGAGGATGTCGTGCATGTTCGGCGTGTCGCCGCGGGCATTCACCATCACGCCCTTCTCCGACAGGCTGTTCTCCTTGCCGAGGAAGTTGTTGTCGCCATGCAGCTCCTCGACATTCGAAGCGACGAGCACGCCCTTGGCGTTGTGCCACGGGCCCGTGCCGATGCGATCGCGTGCATTCTCCGCGCTCTTGCCGTTGCGGCCGAGTGTGCTGAGGTAGGCGCGCCAGGTGCGGCCAGTCGAACCGCTCGCCTCGGCCAGGACCTTGCAGTGGCGATCCGCGCCGTCGATGCCGCCGAGGTCCGCCCCATTCCCGGGCCCTGCATTCGTGATGAAGAAACTCATCGGCTCGGCGGTCGCGTCCATCGGAACCGCGTCGCGGTCCGCCGCCTCAGGGGAAGCGAAGGTGAGAACAGCGGCTGCGGCGATCAGGAACAGGGCTTGTGCGCGCATGCGGTCTCCGTTGGTTGTTTTGAGGGCGGTGCCGGATTCTACTACGAAACTGCCATTTGCGCCCGCCATGACGACGACGGCATAGCCGTCCACGGGCGCACGGGTATAATCTTGCGCATGCCCAACGCCCAGGTCCGACCCGCACTCACCCCGCTCGCGCGCATGCTGCTCAGCGTCGCGAGCGGCATCGTGATCCTCGCGGGCATCCGTGCCGCGAGTCCCGTGATCGGCCCCGTGATCATCGCGCTGCTGCTGACGATCGCTTGGAGCCCCGGCTCCTCGTGGCTCCGCAAGCGTGGATGGCCGCCCACCGTCGCGGCGCTCACCGGCATCGTGCTCGGGATCGTGCTGATCGCGCTCTTCGTGCTGCTGGTGTGGGCATCGCTGAGCCAGTTGCAGGACAAGTTGCCGGAGTACCAGCCGCGCGTGGAGGAACTGCGCCAGTCCTCGGCGGTGTGGCTCGCGCGATTGCCCTTCGACACGTCGGTGCTGCTGCGGGCCGAGGCACTGCAGCCCGGGGCCCTCGTGGGCTACGCGATGCGATTCATCCGAGGCATCACCTCCACCGCGGGCGCGCTCGGCGTGCTGGTGCTCATCATGGCATTCATGATGATCGAGGCCGCGCGCTACCCGGCGAAACTGCGTCGAGCCGACGCACCGGGTGAGTTCACCACGCGACTTGTCGGGTTCGGTCAGAGCCTGCGCGACTACGCCGTGATCAACACCGTGTTCGGACTGGCGGCGGGTGTGATCAACACCCTGTTCCTGCTCGCGCTGGGCGTGGATTTCGCGGTCCTCTGGGGCGTCGCGTCGTTCGCGCTGAGCTTCCTGCCCAACGTGGGCTTCGTGATCGCGCTCGTGCCGCCGGCACTGCTGGCGCTCATCGAGTTCGGCGTCGCGCGCTCGCTCATCGTGGTGGCGGGATTCATCGTCATCAACTTCGTGATGGACAACGTGATCAAGCCGCGGTTCGTGGGCGAGTCGCTCGACCTCTCGCCGGCGATCGTCGTGCTCTCGCTGATCTTCTGGTCGTGGATGCTCGGTGTGTCCGGGGCGCTGCTCGCGGTGCCGCTCTCGATGGGGGTGAAGTTCTTCTTCGAGAGCTTCGAGGAGACGGCGTGGGCGGCGCATCTCATGAGCGACTCGGGCAATGCACAGGAGAAGAAGGCCACGACCTGAGGAGATGGCCTTCGAGTGGGGCGCTCACTGAGCGACCCACCCTTCGTTGCCACAGGACCGGCCGCGCCCGACCTATCGGCTCCAGGGCGGCGCGACCTTGTTGCTGCGCGCATACGCGATCATCTGCCCGAGGTGCTCGTGCAGGTGCGTCACCGTGAGGAGCATCGCGCGCTGACGCGTCCAGTCCTGGCCGAAGAACTTGATCGTCTCGCCGAGGTTGGCATCGGTCGTGAGCCCCATCGCCTCGTGCAGGTGCTTGAACGATGCCTCGAGTTCGGCGATGGTCTCGTCCTTCGTGACCTTGCGCAACTCGTACGCGCTGACCGTCTTTATGTCGGTGCTGATGCCGCTGGACGCCGGCGCGGGCATGCCCATCGCGATCGGGATGAAGTAGTTGTCCGACGCGACATGCATGAGTACTTCGCCGATCGACCGCACGCCGGTATCGGGACGCCATCCGTAGGCCGATTCGGGGATCGCCTTCGCGAGGTCGATCATCTTCTTTTGCACGGCATTCACGTCGCGGTGCATCTCGCCCATCAGTCCCTGCGCGGAGAGCGGGGCGGCGACGGCGAGGGAAAGGGAAAGGGCAAGGGCGAGCGCGCGGGTACGCATCTGGTGCTCCGGAGGGTGTGGGTGAGAATTTCCAATGATACGCGTGCGCGACTAAAACGACTAGAACTCCGTCGTCACCCGCAGTACGACGGCCCGGCCAGGCCCATCGGCGAACTCCTTGTACCGGCTCATGAAGCTGCGATGCACCGCGTCCGTCGCATTGCGCAGCGCGACATCCACGATGAACACGCGCGCGCCAGCGAGCACCGTGCCGCCCGCGCCGAGCGAGAGCAGCGAATAGCCGTCCGGCGCGACGTCACGCGGATCGAGGCGTGTCTGGCGCCAGTTGTGCTCGATGTTCGCCGAGAGCCAGGGGCGCACGATCGCGCTGCCCATCGCGACGCGTTCGATGCGCGCGCCGCCCAGCACGCGCGCCGGCGGCACGAACGTCAGCGGCACATCGAGCACGGTGTTCGTCCCATGCACCAGGTCGCCCGCCGCCTGCAGCGTGAGCCAGGGACGTGCGCGCCATGCGCCTCGCGCCTCGATGCCGCGCAGCAGCGCGTTGCCCTGCACGACCTCGAGCGAATCGAACGCCGTCGCGCCGCTGCCGAATGGGCGCAGGTAGATGAAGTCGCGGATCGCGTTGTTGAAGAGGGAGAGCTCGCCCGAGAACCGCGGCGCCTCCACGCGCACGCCGACGTCGGTGTTGAGCGACGTCTCCACCCGAAGATCCGGATTTCCGCGCTCGTACGCCCGCGTGCCTTCGTGGAATCCGTTCGCGAAGAGATCGGGCGCCGCCGGCGCGCGGAACCCGCGACCGACGCTCGACACGAGCGACACATGTTCCGTGAGACGATACGCGATGCCGGCGCTCCCCGTCACCGCCTGATGCGACTGTTCCTGCGCCGCGAGTCCGAGCACGGCATCGCCGTCGACGTTCAACGAACGCACATCCCAGCGCGCCCCCATCGTGCCACGCCAGCGGCCCACATCCACATGCTCGAGGGCATAGACGGCGAGTCCACGCGAGCGCGAGTCGGGGATCAGCGTCGCCGTGCCGCGCTTCTGGAACCTGCTGTCCATCGCGAAGACGCCGACGGTGCCGGTGAACGGACCCTTCGGCGCATGATTCAGGTGCGCGAAGCCGGTGGCCGTGCGCACGAGCAGGCCAAGCGCGATGTCGGCCGCATCGACGGCGTTGTACTCGCGCCGGAAGTTCTCCTCGAAGCCGACATTCACCTGCAGCCGCGTGCCGCCCGCGCTGAGCTGTCGCTCCGCTTCGACGGTGCCGCGTCGCGTGCTCAGGCGCTGGTAGCCGGTATAACCGGGCACCAACACCGGATCATCGAAGATCTCGATGTACTCACTGCGCTCCGAGTACCGAAGTGCGATACGCGAGGCATCATCGGTCCAGCCGAGTGCACCCTCCGCATGGCCGGTGCGATTGCTCGTGTTGTCGAGTGCGCCACTCGGTGAGCGCATGTCGCCGGCGTTGCGGCCGGTGAGTGCGAGGCGGGCGCCGAAGCCGCGGCGCGCGGCATCGAGACGTAGCGTCGCATCGGAGCCGCGATAGTTGGAATTGTATGCCGAAGAGAGCCGTCCACGCACGAAGGCCTCTTCATCACGCGCACTCGGCAGCGCGGGTGCGACGACATTCACCACGCCGCCGATCGCATCGCTCCCATAGAGCACGCTCGCCGGACCCTTGATCACCTCGATCTGCTCAGCGTTCGCCGTCTCGACGTTTGGCGAGTGATCGTGGCCCCACTGCTGGGTCTCGGTCCGTTGGCCGTTGTCTAGCGTGACGATGCGGTTGTGCGTGAGGCCGCGGATCACCGGCTTGCCGATGCCGGTGGTCATGGAGAGCGAGCGGATGCCGGGGAGTTGCTCGATCACGTCGCCCACCGCGCCGGCCTGCGCTCGGCGCAGTTCGGCGCCGCTGATCACGCTCACGGCTTGCGGCGCATCGAGCACGCGCGTGGCCTTGAGCGTCGCGGTCACCTGGACGGCTTGGAGCCGGCGCGCGGAGTCGGCGCGGATGGATGCCGTACGCAGCGAATCGGTTCTTGCGGAGTCCGTCGGCGTGCGCCTACCCTGCGCCTGTGCGCTCGCTACCGGAACGCCGCAAACAATCGCGCCGACCAGCGCAAAAACGATTATATTCGTACGAGACAGCATATGGATTAGGTGCTCTTGCAGAAGAAGTTAGGATATACTAAACTATACCATGACCGTTCCGCAAGTCCCCGGGGAACCGCCCCCGGGGAACCGCACGAACCGCGCACAGTACCCGAGGATGTTGCTCGCGAGGCGGCGCTCGCCGAGATTATCGCGACACTGAACGTCATCAAGGAACTGCGCGCATGAAGCAGCAGCTGACAGGACAGGCCGAGGACTATCTCAAGGCCATCTACGAGCTCGAGCAGCGCGGTGATGCCGCCGGTACCAACGACATCGCGGCGCGGCTCAACATCGCGCCGGCGAG
>JANOTV010000226.1:0-4333 GCA_031416495.1 Gemmatimonadota bacterium | reverse complement strand
GTTACGCCGCGATGCTTCTTACCGGACCTGCCGGCCCGCTGGCGGTCAGTGTGTTCCGGTTTGTGCTCTTGCGCGCGCTGGGGGTGCTGGAAGTTATCGCGGCTTTGGTAGTCTGCGTCGCGGCGCCGACGGCCGGCGGCGCGGGTGTGCTCCCGGCGGTGCTGCTCGGCATCGCGCGCGACAAGGGGCTCAGCGATGAAGCGCTCGTAGATGCACTCGCCTGCGCCGGTCTCATCGGTGCCGTGGTGGCGCAGCGCGCGTCGCTCTCCGGCGCTGAAGGCGGCTGCCAGGCCGAGACCGGTGCGGCGGCAGGCATGGCCGCGGGAGCCGCCACCGAGATGCTCGGCGGCACGCCGACGCAGGTGAGTCACGCGGTGGCGTTGGCGCAGCAGGGCACGCTTGGCCTCGTCTGTGACCCGCTCGGAGGACTCGTCGAACTGCCGTGCGTGTTCCGCAACGCGACCGGTGCGGCGATCGCGTTGGCGGCGATCGAGATGGCGATGGCTGGTATCACCTTCGCGATCCCGGCCGACGAAGTCATCGACACCATGGGCGAGATCGGTCGTGAGATGGACGTGCGGTACAGGGAGACAGCCGGCGGTGGGCTCGCGGCCACGCCCACGGGGCGCCGGTTGGCGAAGGAACGCCTGACGCAGATCAAGCGAGCGTAGATGGCGGTGTTGGGCTAACCACTGTCGGATTTCGGGGCTTACGTGTACTGATTGGCTTATTGAAGCGCGATGCTGATGTCGCTCGGTTCACGACTCCCCGGATATTGCTCCCATGCAACGCGTCCTCCTGGCTCTTGCGGTACTCGTGTCGCTGGTCGGCAGTGAGGCGACCGCGCAGGGCACCATTCGCGGCGTCCTCTACGACTCGCTGCTCACGAGCAAGCCCGTCGCCGACGCTGAAGTCGTGCTGCTTGGCGCCAACCGCAGCGTGAAGACCGACAGCCGCGGTCGCTTCGACATCCCGGACGTTCCGGCCGGGAAGCACACGGTCGCGTTCTGGGCGCCGTGGCTCGACTCGGTGGCGCTGCCTGCGATCCAGCAGGAGATCGAGGTCGCGGCCAGTGGATCGTCCGCCATCGCGATGCTCGCGACGCCGTCGCTCGCGGCGTACCAGCTCGCGGCGTGCGGCACGGAGCTCGCGCCCGAGATGGGTATCCTCATCGGCGAAGTGCGCGGGCCCGATGGTGCGCCGATGCCAGGCATCGGCGTGAGCACGCGCTGGAGCGAGACGCGGATCGGCGTCGGGCAGTTCGAGCGGATCCTCTTTGCAGCCGTCGATACGTCGAACGCGGCGGGCCTGTACGTGATCTGCGGCGTGCCGGTCGGCAACGAGGTCGCGCTGCGCGCGATTGGCAGTGGCGGCGTGGGCAGCAATGAGATCGTGATTCCCGTTCCGGCGGTCGTACAGCGTCGCGACCTGGCCGTCGCGCCGCGTGACCTGCTCACGCGCATCGTGGGGCGCGTCCTCTCGTCTGGCGGAACACCGATCGCCGCAGCGGCCGTCGCACTCATCGGCGACAGTGCGCGCGTCACGCGCACCGACGCAGCAGGGGAGTTCGTGCTCGACAGCGTGCCCCGGCGTTCATCGCAGATCGTCGCCCGCGCACTCGGTCATATCCCGCGCATGGCGACCGTCGAGCTGTCCGATGCCGTGTCCGACGTGGATGACATCCAGCTCGAGCGCATCCCGCAGGAACTCTCCGCCGTCATTGTCGAGGGCGAGCCCCTGACCGCGGGCCGTCTCGCGTTCATGACGCGCAGGGAACGCGGGCTCGGCAGCTTCATCGACGACGAGACGATGAGCCGCATGGCCAACAAGAACTCGACGCTGGTGGCCGCGCTCGTGCCGCGCACGACCATCCGGCAGACGCGCCAGGGTCCGATGATCCTGTTGCGCCGAGGCTCCGAATTCTGCCGGCCGCGCTTCTTCATCGACGGCTACGACAATGGGGACATCACGGCCGACGAGGAAGGCAGCGTGATGAACCGGGCCAAGCGCGTCGAGATATACACGGCCAACGCGGCGCCGCCCCAGTTCAACGACTTCGACGGCTGCGGGGCCGTCGTCATCTGGACGCGCTAGGGTTATCTGAGGGTTATCTGAGGGTTATCTGAGCGTTATCTGAGGGTTATCTCCAGCACCAGACTGGCGTTACGACCGTCCGTGGTGAAACTTTCAATGTCCCTTGGAGCGTAAACGGGGGCATCTCCCTACCACGAGTCCGTACATGGTCACGCCGGAAGAGATCGAACAGTTCCTCGCGCGCCTTGCCGCCGAAGGCGTCTCATATTCCGAGATCGAACCGGGCCTCTGGGCAGTGAAGCCCGGCGGGGAGCTCGATCTCACCGTCGTCGTGCATCACTCGCCGCCATTCGTGGTGCTGCGGGTGAAGGTCATGACGATCCCGCCCGGCAAGAGCCAGGCCGACGAGCTCTTCCGCCGCCTGCTCCAACTCAATGCCACCGACCTTCTGCACGGCTCCTACGGGATCCAGCAGGACGAGATCGTACTCACCGAAGCGCTCGAACTCGCGCATCTCGATTACGAGGAGTTCCTCGCGAGCTTCGAGAGCATCACGCTGGCCCTCGCGTCGCACCTGCGAGAGCTGTCCACTTTCCGCGAGGCGCGCTGACAATGGGGCTCTTCGACCGACTCGCCACACTGCTGAAGTCGAACATCAATGACCTGATCTCGAAGGCCGAGGATCCTGAGAAGATGCTCGACCAGATCGTGGTCGACATGCGCACCCAGCTCGCGCGCGCCAAGCAGCAGGTGGCCGCCGCGATCGCCGATGAGAAGCGGCTGAAGGACCAGGCCGAGAACGAGTACAGGCAGGCCCAGGACTGGGAAGCCAAGGCGATGCTCGCGGTCAAGGAAAGCCGCGACGACCTCGCCAAGCAGGCGCTCGTGCGTCACGGCGAGCACCTCGAGCACGCCAGCGCGCTCGAGACCACCTGGCAGTCGCACCAGATGGAGACGGAAAAGCTCAAGAACTCGCTGCGCGACCTCAACGACAAGATCGAGGAAGCCAAGCGGAAGAAGAACCTCCTGCTCGCGCGCCAGCGTCGTGCGCAGGCGCAGCAGAAGATCTCCGACACCATGTCCTCGATGTCCGAGAAGTCGGCGTTCGAGGCATTCGCGCGGATGGAGGAGAAGATCACCTCCAACGAGCGCATGATCAAAGCGAGCAACGAACTCGAAGAGGAGTTCACGGGCGACCGTCTCTCGCACGACTTCAAGCGGCTCGAGAAGGTCGCGGGCTCGGCGAGCGCCGATCAGCGGCTCCTGGAGCTCAAGCAGAAGATGGGCATGCTCGGATCGGGCAACGCGGCGCCCGCGAAGCGCATCGGTGCAGGCGAGGAGACAGTGAGCGCGGAAGTCGAGGAGAAGGGGAAGAAGTGACCGAAGTTGCGACGCGGCAGGCCTGGATCCGTCCAGGCTTCACCGCGATCCTCGTCACCGTATTGCTGCTGTGGCTGGCCGGCACCGTCGCCGACCTCCTGCTCCTGCTCTTCCTCGGCATCCTGCTGGCGATCTACCTGTCCGCAGTCACGGACGTGCTGGTGCGGCGCGCGGAACTCCCGCGCGCCGTCGCTTTTTCGGTGGCACTCCTCGGTTCGATCGCGGCGCTGGTCGGCATCGCCGCGCTGCTCATCCCGCCGGTCATCGAGCAGACGCGCGCGCTGATCACCGTCCTGCCAGAGATCGTCTCGGAATGGGAGTCGCGGCTCGAGGGGATCCTCGCCACGGTGCCGGGCATGCAGGACGTGATCGTGCCGGGCGAGCACCAGATCTTCGGCGTCGCGCTGCGTGAGGTCGAGGAGATGATGGGTGGGCTCGTGCCGCGCGTGTTCGACGCGATGCACATCGCCATCAATCTCGTGGCCGTCTTCGTGATGGCGATCTATTTCGCCCTGCGCCCCGACCTCTACCGCGACCTCGCGATCAGCGTCACGCCACCGCAGCACCGCGAGGCAGCGCGCGAGGTCATCGTCGCATTGAGCGAGACGCTGCGCGCGTGGACCATCGCGCAGATCCTGGCGATGATCACACTCGCGCTGCTCACCGCCGCCGGTCTCTGGCTGCTCGACGTCCCGTACTGGCTCGCGTTCGGCATCTTCACCGGCGTCGTGGCGCTCGTCCCGTTCTTCGGCACGCTCGTCTCGACGCTGCTGCCGGCGCTGTTCGTGCTCGGTGAGCCCGAGGGCGGCACCAAGGCGATGCTGGTGATCCTGCTCGGTGTCGTGGTCCATGTCGCCGAGAACCAGCTGGTGGTGCCGCTGCTGATGCACCGCAAGGTGGACCTGCCGCCGGTGCTCAC
>JANOTV010000225.1:0-2859 GCA_031416495.1 Gemmatimonadota bacterium | reverse complement strand
AGAGTGGTATCGATGGGCAATGTTCGGGAGGAAGCCGCCGCTGCGCCGACGAAGCCCGCACCTCAGGCCACCTTCAGGACTCCGAAGCAGGCGACGCAGTCCGTGGTCAAGCAGCCGGTGAAGAAGGTCGCGGCGAAGAAGACCGCAAAGAAGGCGACGAAGAAGGCTGCGAAGAAGTCGCCGAAGAAGTCGCCGAAGAAGGCCGCGACGAAGATTGCGAAGAAGGCTGCCAAGAAGGCGACGAAGAAGTCGCCGAAGAAGGCCGCGAAGAAGTCGGCAAGGAAGGCGGCTCGCAAGACGGCGAAGAAGGCGACGAAGAAGGCGCCGTCGAAGGCGAAGTCCGCCGCTCGCAAGCCGGCGCGCAAGGCAGCCCGCTCCAAGAAGTAGTTTCGCGCAGGCGCGAGTAGCGAGGGATCCGCCACGTCGCACAGCGCGACGTGGCGGATTCTGCTTCACAGGCCATCAATAGCAGTAGTCGCTCATGCCCCACTTCACCCCAGCCGCCCACTCGCACCAGCCGCGGGAAACTCGAGCAAGTTGGCGCCATCCATCAACCGTGCGGTCATATATCATTAGCGTACGATATGGCTAACGGTATTGCATTTAATGTTATCTATATATACTATTAGGCATGCCAAAGCACCTGCCAGTTCTCCCGATGGCTACCCGCCGAGCTCTCCTCACCCTAGGAGCGGACATCAGCGCGGCCCGTCGTCGTCGCCGCCTCCCACTGGAGGTGATCGCGGAGCGTGCCCAAACGTCCCGGCAGACGGTCGCACGCGTTGAGCGCGGGGACCCGCGGGTGTCGATGGGAATATGGGCCACCGTGCTCTACACCCTCGGGATGCTGGACCAACTCGCCACCCTCGCTTCGCCGGCGAAGGACGAACGCGGCCTCGCGATCGGACTGGAACAGCTTCCGCAGCGGGTGCACCTCGTGAGTCTCTCGCCGAAGGCGTCGCAGCGCGTGCGTCTCGAAGAGCCCGCTCCCGCACGCCCGCGTAAGGGCGGTGACCGTCCATCGGAGCCCAGGCGATGAGCGCGCCCACCGCCTCAGTCTCCATCGACCTCGACGGTGTCGTCCGTCCCGTGGGGACGCTCTACGCACAGCGCGCGCGCGGAAAAGAAACGGCGACCTTTCAGTATGATCCGACTTGGCTCGCTGCGCAGGATCGCTTCGCCCTCGCGCCCGCCCTCGTCGTCACGGCGGGTGCCTTTTACACCGCCCCCGGGCACGCACTCTTTGGCGCGCTGAGTGACTCCGCTCCGGATCGGTGGGGTCAGACGCTGATGCGCCGCTCGGAACGGCTGCGCGCCCACGCGGCTGGCACCACGCCGCGCACGTTGCACGCGGTGGACTTCCTCCTCGGGGTGTCCGACACCACGCGCCAAGGAGCTCTCCGATTCAGCCTCACTCCGGCCGGGGAGTTCGTCGCGCGCGAGCACGCCACGGCTGTGCCACCCCTGGTAGACCTCCCGCGCCTACTGAGCGCCACCGAGCACTTCCTCGCAGACGAGGAATCAGCCGACGATCTCCAGTTGCTGCTCGCACCAGGTTCATCGCTCGGCGGCGCACGCCCCAAGGTGTCCGTGCGCGACCGGGACGGCCAGCTCCTCATCGCGAAGTTCCCGAAACACGATGACAGCTATCGCGTAGTCGTCTGGGAGGCGGTCGCGCTCGATCTGGCCGCGGCGGCCGGTATCACGGTACCCCGCTACCGCGTCGAATCCGTCGCCGGGCGCGATGTCCTCCTCGTCACCCGCTTTGATCGCGCGAGTGCGACGCGCATCCCGTACCTGTCGGCGATGAGCCTGCTCGATGCGTTCGACGGAGACACTCGCAGCTACGTCGAAATCGCCGATGCGTTGCGCGCACACGGCGCCGGCGCGCGCGCGGATCTCGAGGAGCTGTGGCGCCGCCTCGTCTTCTCCGTCCTCATCTCCAATACTGATGACCATCTCCGGAACCATGGCGTGCTCTATGCGGGACCGACCGGCTGGCGGCTCTCGCCCGTATTCGACGTGAACCCGGTCCCGCTCGACGTCAAGGCGCGCACGCTCTCAACCACCATCGCGCCCGACGGGGATCCGACGGCGTCTCTCGAGCTCGCACGCGAGGCCGCGCCGCAGTTTGGCCTGTCGGTGCACGAGACGAACGCGATTATTCGCCAAGTGGGGATCGTAGTGAGCACCTGGCGACGCGTGGCGACCCGGCGCGGGATTGCAGCCCCCGAGATTGACCGCATGGCGTCCGCGTTCGAGCACTCCGATCTGGCGGCCGCCGTCGGTTAGCCAGTTGGCGCAGCTTACCCGCACTGAGGGCCCCCGCAGTTACGGTGAATCGACACTCCAACATCCTGCAGTGGCAATGAACGGGAAGCAGTCCCACCACCCAAGCATCAGGTGGGCGCCGGTGCGCTGCGCACCGATGCCGTACTTCCGGCTCGTCGGGGTCCCGTCGCTCTGGACCGCACGCGCGGCAGCGGGTATTCTGCGTT
This sequence comes from Gemmatimonadota bacterium, assembly GCA_031416495.1. Taxonomy (GTDB): domain Bacteria; phylum Gemmatimonadota; class Gemmatimonadetes; order Gemmatimonadales; family Gemmatimonadaceae; genus Pseudogemmatithrix. The sequence goes on along the minus strand of JANOTV010000225.1, from coordinate 361 downwards.
ATCCGAACCGAAGGAAGCAGGCTTGCGCCCATTCCGCACCACCCCGCGAGCGATCACCGTTACTGCCGCGCTGGCGTTCCTCACAAGCGCTGCCGCGCTCTTCGTCGGCCTGGCGAGCGCGATGTTCGTCACCGGGATCTGAGGCCGGCCGACGGTGCAACTGCCTTCGCACTCGGTGACGAGATGGCGCCAGCTCTGGCGCGCGCTGGGCGCGACGGAATGCGACGACGCGCTCTATCACGAGCTGCTGGCGCGTTACCAGGCACCTGAGCGGCATTACCACACGATCGACCATCTCGAGGACATGCTCGTTCTCTGGCAGCGCCACGAGCAGGCGCTCCGGCCGCAGCACGCGGCGGAG
>JANOTV010000224.1:0-8362 GCA_031416495.1 Gemmatimonadota bacterium | reverse complement strand
GTGCTCGTCGTGGACGATGAGATGACGCTGCGCCGCGCGATGGAGCGATTCCTCGGACGCCACAACATCGAGGTGCTCGTCGCCGCGTCGGCGCTCGATGCGCTCGAGCTGCTCGAGGCACGTGAGTGGAACGTGGACCTGGTGATCACCGACATGGTGATGCCGCGCATGGGCGGGCGTGAGTTCGTGCGCCGCATCCATGCGCGCGTCCCGGACATGCCGGTGCTGTGCATCTCCGGTCACATGGAGTGGGACGCGGACGACGAGCCCGATGCGCCCTGGTCGCGCGAGCGGCTGCTCGCGAAGCCGTTCCCTTTTCCCGAGTTCCTGCAGCGCGTGCGCGAAGCGCTGGGCGAGTCGGCGCAGATCTGAGCGGCGCTACTGCAGCTCCACCAGCACGGTCCCCTTCTCCACCGCATTGCCCGGCACCGCATGCACGGCCTTCACGACGCCGGCGGCGGCGCTGCGCAGTTCGTTCTCCATCTTCATCGCTTCCATCACCACGACGCCCTGCCCCGCCGCGACGGTGTCGCCCACCGCCACCTGCACACGCACGATGAGCCCGGGCATCGGCGCGACGACGGGCGCCGGGCCGGCGGAGCGCTTGTGCGCCGCCGAGAGGTCGAGGATGGCGCGCGCGCGTTCGTCCAGCGCCTCGACATCGAACCGCCAGCCGTCGATCCACAGCGCGTACTGGCCGCGCGTCGCGCCGCGCACGGCGACCACGCGGTGCTGCGCGCCGCCGATCGTGACGAGCCGCACTGGCGTGCCGCCGATGTCGGCGAAGTGCGCGCTGACTGGAGTGCCACCGAGCGTGACGCCGTCGCCATCGAGCGCGACCTCCAGGCGTTCGCCGGCGATATCGACCAGGTACTTCATGACGCCTCCGGGCGCAGCTCGCAGACCGTCTCGACGTGCGCGGTCTGCGGGAACATGTCGAAGCAGGTGAGCGCATGCACGCGCCAGCCCGCGAGGCGTGCGACGTCGCGCGCGAGGGTCGCGGGATCGCAGCTCACGTAGATGATCGCGCGTGGCGCCGGTGAGGCGCCGCGCAGTGCGGTGGTCACCTTCGCGTCGAGGCCGGCGCGCGGCGGGTTCACGATCACGACATCCGCCGGCAGCACACGCGCGATGACATCCTCGGCACGCGCCGCGATGGCGCGCGAGCCCGCGTGCGCCGCAAGACGCGTCGCCGCGAACGCCGCCGACTCCTCATCGAGCTCGACGGCGACGGTGCGCACGCCGGCCGCGGAGAGGAGGACCGCCGTCTCTCCCGAGCCGCTGTAGAGATCGAGCGCGGTGCGCGGCGCGTGCACGAGCGCGCGCGCGACGACATCGGCACACACCATCGCCGCGACCTCCTCGTTCACCTGCGTGAAGCCGGCGCCGGGGATCTGCGACGCATCGCCGCGCCTGTCGGCGACGAGGCGACGACGCTTGCCGTCCGCCTGCCACCAGATGGCCGCGAGTGAAGGCACGGCTTCGAGGAACTGCTGCAGCGCCGGCCATTCCGCGCCGCCTTCGAGCACGAACAGCGGACGTCCCTCGAGCCAGCGCACGGTGCCGCGCAGACGCGGCTCCGGCGGCAGGTGTGCAACCGCCGCGATGATCGTGCGCCATGCATCGACGACGCGCTCGTCCGTGATGAGACAGTCGTGCAGCGCGAACACCGCCTCGGGATCGTCGAAGGCGCGCAGGCCCGCGCGCCCGCGACCGTCCTCGTCGCGCCGGATGGCGAGTGTGAGCGCGCGGCGGTAGCGCCATGCCTCGGCGCTCCTGATCTCAGGCAGCGGCACCTCGCGGCGTCCGATGCGCTGGAAGGCATCGCGCACCATCGCGCGCTTCGCCTCGCGCTGCGTGTCGATGCCCACCTGCTGCAGCTGGCATCCGCCGCAACGATCGGGTTCGACATAGTGGCCACAGGGCGGTGCGACCCGCGAAGCGCCGGCCGACTCCACCCGTTCGAGCTTGCCGCGTCCGACGCGGCCCTCGACGGTCACTTCGGCGACGATCGTGTCACCGGGCGCCGTGCGCGGCGTGAAGACGACGAGTCCGTCCGTGCGCGCGATGCCGTCGCCGCCGGCGGCGAGGCCCGTGATCTCGAGCGTCGTGCGCGCGGTGCTCACGAGTCGCGCAACGCTTCGCGACGCGCGAGTGCCGCCCACGGTGAGTGCTCGCGACGCGACGCGTGCGCGGCGGCCACCGGCGCCTGGCCATTGCCGCCGTTCCCGTTTCCGTTCCCGTTCACCGGCGAAGCGCCGACTCCGAACTTGTCGCGATCGGCAAAGAGCGCGGCGGCGATCGCTGCCGCGCCGATGGTCTCGGCCGGCGCACGCTGCTCGAGCAGCAATGGCAGGCGTGCTTCCAGCCACTGAATGTTCACCGCGCCCGCGCGGTACTCGGGGTCCGCCATCACGCGCAGATGGAACTCGCGCGAGGTCTCGACGCCCACGACGATCAGTTCCTTCAGCGCGCGCTCCATGCGCGCGATCGCCTGGTCACGCGTGTGCGCGAAGACGATGAGCTTGGCGAGCATCGGATCGTACGAGAGACCCACGACGCTGCCGGTCTCGATGCCGCCATCCCAGCGGACGCCTGGGCCCGTCGGTGTGTGCAGGTACTCGATGCGCCCGGTGGACGGAAGGAATCCGTTCGCCGGGTCCTCGCTCGTGATACGGCATTCGATCGCCCAGCCGCGCGGCTCCGGCGACTCGAGGAACGGCAGCCGTTCGCCGCCCGCGATGCGCAGCTGCCACTGCACGAGGTCGATGCCCATCACGAGTTCCGTGACCGGATGCTCGACCTGGATTCGCGTGTTCATCTCGAGGAAGTAGAACTCGCCGTTCTCCGCGAGCAGGAACTCGCACGTTCCTGCATTCACGTACCCGGCGGCCTTCGCCGCCGCGACGGCGGCAGCGCCCATGCGAGCGCGCAGTTCGGACGAGACCGCGATGCTCGGGCACTCCTCGATCATCTTCTGGTGCCGGCGCTGAATGGAGCACTCGCGCTCGCCGAGCGAGATGCAGTTGCCGTGCGCATCGGCGAGCACCTGGATCTCCACGTGCCGCGGGCCGCTGATGTACTTCTCGATATAGACGGCGTCGTCGCCGAACGCGTTCTTCGCCTCGCGCTGCGCGGAGGCGAGCGCCGACGCGATCTCCGACTCCTGCCGCACCAAGCGCATGCCCTTCCCGCCGCCACCCGCTGACGCCTTGAGCAGCACCGGATACCCGAACTGCGCCGCGAGCCGCGCGGCTTCCCCTGCACTCGCGAGCGGCTCGGTCGTGCCCGGTACGACCGGCGTGCCGGCGGCGATCGCGAGCGTGCGCGCCGACGTCTTCGAGCCCATCGCGGCGATCGCTTCTGCCGGCGGCCCCACCCAGATGAGACCCGCATCGCGGACCGCGCGCGCGAACCACTCGCGCTCGGCGAGGAATCCGTAGCCCGGATGGATCGCGTCGGCCTCCAGCTCCTTCGCCACGGCGATCAGATGCTCACCGCGGAGATAGCTCTCGCTTGCCGGCGCCGGACCGATGTGCACGGCCTCGTCCGCTTCGCGCACGTACGGCGCCTGCGCGTCCGCATCCGAGTACACGGCGACCGAGCGGATGCCGAGCTCCTGGCAGGCGCGCACGATGCGCAGCGCGATCTCGCCGCGGTTGGCGATCAGCACCTTGCGCAGGGGCCTCGCTGGGGGCGTACCCTCGGGAGGCGTTGGCTTCGTGTCGCCGTGACGCCGGTTCTTCACAGAGGGATGCATCCGTGCTTCTTGGCGGGATTGCGACGGCGCTTGCCCTGCAGGCTCTGGAGCGCGTCGATGAGCCGCGGGCGCGTGTCGCGCGGATCGATGATGTCGTCCACGTAGCCGCGGCTCGCCGCGACATACGGGTTCGCGAACTTGTCGGTGTACTCGGCGACGCGCGCATCCATCGCGGCCTGCGGATCACTGGCCTCGGTGATCTCCTTCTTGAAGAGGATCTCCACCGCGCCCTTCGGTCCCATCACCGCGATCTCGGCCGTCGGCCACGCGAGGTTCACATCGCCGCCGATGTGCTTCGAGCTCATGACGTCGTACGCACCGCCATATGCCTTGCGCGTGATGACGGTTAGCTTGGGCACCGTCGCCTCGCAGTACGCATAGAGCAGCTTGGCGCCGTGCTTGATGATGCCGCCATGTTCCTGCGCGACGCCGGGCAGGAATCCCGGCACGTCCTCGAAGGTCACGATCGGGATGTTGAATGCGTCGCAGAACCTGATGAAGCGCGCCGCCTTCACGCTGGCGCTGATGTCGAGCACGCCCGCGAGCACGGCCGGCTGGTTGGCGACGATGCCGACCGAGTAGCCGCCGAGGTGCGCGAAGCCGCAGAGGATGTTCCCCGCGAAGTCCTTGTGCACTTCGAGGAACTCGCCGTCGTCCACGATGCGCCGCAGCACGTCATGCATGTCGTACGGCTTGTTCGCGTTGTCGGGGATGACATCGAGCAGCGCTTCGTCGCGACGGTCGCGCGGATCGGTGGAGCGTCCGACCGGCGGCGTATCGACGTTGTTGCCCGGGATGAACCGCATGAGCTGGCGGATGCCTTCGAGGCACTCGAGTTCGGAGCCCGCGGTGAAATGCGAGACGCCCGATGTGCCGCCGTGCGCGTCCGCGCCGCCGAGGGCATCCATCGTGACGTCCTCGTGCGTGACCGTCTTCACGACGTTCGGTCCGGTCACGAACATGAACGACGTGCCGCGCACCATGTACACGAAGTCCGTGATCGCGGGCGAGTAAACCGCACCACCGGCGCAGGGGCCGAGGATCGCCGAGATCTGCGGCACCACACCCGAGGCGAGCGTGTTGCGCAGGAAGATGTCGGCGTAGCCGCCGAGCGAGACGACGCCTTCCTGGATGCGCGCGCCGCCTGAATCGTTGAGCCCGATCATCGGCGCGCCGTTCTGCATCGCGAGATCCATCACTTTGCAGATCTTGCCCGCGTGCGCCTCGGAGAGCGAGCCGCCGAAGACGGTGAAGTCCTGCGAGAACACATACACGAGTCGGCCGTCGATGCGGCCATAGCCGGTCACCACGCCGTCGCCGTACGGGCGCTGCGCGTCGAGGCCGAAGTCGACCGAGCGATGCGTGACGAAGCGGTCGAGTTCGACGAAAGACCCCTCGTCGAGGAGCACGTCGAGTCGCTCGCGGGCGGAGAGCTTCCCCTTCTCGTGCTGGGCCTTGAGGCGGGCGGCACCGCCGCCGAGTTCGGACTCGGCGCGTCGCCGATCCAGGAGGTCCAGTTTCTCGCGCATGGAAGACATGTGCGGAAGCTAGTGGCGGCCTCCTCGATGCGTCAGCACCTCAGCGCACAGCGCCCCGGCAGAGCCAAGCTCTGCCGGGGCGCTCCACACATCTCGGACGTCCTGCTTACTCGTCGATCGCCGCGTCGATGTCAGCCGGGATCTCGGCGAGTTCGTCTTCGGTGTGAACCTTGGACGGCTCGGCCGGACGCTCCTGCCCATCGGGGATGTTCTCCACGCCGAGCACGATGCGACGGTGGATCGGATCCACCTCGAGGATGCGGACGTTCATCAGCATCCCTTCCCAGGCCACATCGGCTGGGCTGGCGATCTGCGCGCCACCGTTGGTGAGGTGCGAGATCGGGACGAAGCCTTCGATGTCGTTGCCGACATCCACGACGACACCCTTGTCCATGAGGCGAGCGACCTTGCCCGGAAGCTCGGTGCCGACCGGGTACGTCTCGCCGATACGGAGCCACGGATCCTCGCTGGCCTGCTTGAGGCCGAGCGAGATGCGCTTGTTGTCGGAATCGATGTTGAGGATGACCACGTCTACCGAGTCACCCTTCTTCACCACTTCCGACGGATGCTGCACGCGCTTGGTCCAGCTCATGTCGCTGATGTGGATCAGGCCGTCGATGCCCGGCTCGATCTCGACGAACGCGCCGAACGAGGTCAGGTTGCGGACCTTGCCGTTGAGGCGGGTGCCGACCGGGTACTTGAGCGGCAACACCATCCACGGATCCTGCTCGGTCTGCTTCATGCCGAGCGAGATCTTCTCTTCGGACGGATCGACCTTGAGCACCACCGCCTCGATGGTCTCGCCGATGCTGACGAGCTTCGACGGATGACGGACGTTGCGCGTCCAGCTCATCTCGCTGATGTGCACGAGGCCTTCGATGCCCGGCTGCAGCTCGATGAAGGCGCCGTAGTTCGTGATCGAGACGACCTTGCCCGAGATGCGCGTGCCGACGGGAAACTTGTCGGCGACGTCCTTCCACGGGTACGCCTGGAGCTGCTTGAGGCCGAGCGAGATGCGCTCGCGCTCCCAATCGATGTCGAGCACCTTGACTTCGAGTTCGCCGCCGATGGTGACCATCTCGCTCGGATGCGAGATGCGGCCCCACGACATATCGGTGATGTGGAGCAGGCCGTCGACGCCACCGAGATCGATGAATGCACCAAAGTCGGTGATGTTCTTGACGACGCCCTTCCGCACCTGGTCTTTCGCGAGCTCCTTCATGAGCCGCTCGCGCTTGCCGGCACGCTCGGTCTCGAGGATCACGCGACGCGAAACGACGATGTTGCGGCGGCGCTTGTTGAGCTTGATGATCTTGAACTCGTACTTCTGGCCGAGGAGCTCGTCGATGTTCGGAACGCGGCGGAGCGCGATCTGCGAACCCGGGAGGAATGCGTCGACGCCCATGAGGTCGACGACCACGCCACCCTTGATCTTCTTGGCGAGCGTGCCTTGCACCGGCGTGTCGGACTCGTAAGCGACGCGGATACGCTCCCACACGCGCATGAAGTCGGCCTTCTTCTTCGACAGCACGACCGAGCCTTCGGCGTCTTCGAGGTGCTCAAGGAGGACCTCGACCTCGTCGCCGACCTTGAGGTCGGGCATGTCCTTGAATTCTTCGAGCGGGATCGTGCCTTCGGACTTGAAGCCGATGTCGAGCACGACGAGGTTCTCACGGATCTCGAGCACCGTGGACTTCACGATCTCGCCTTCCTCGATGGAGGCGAGAGTCCCGTTGTACATATCCATCATCGCCTCGAACTCGTCCGAGGACAGCTCGTCCTCGTCGTACAGTTCGGGGCGGCGGTTGGCGAGGGGACGCAACTGCGCCTTCTGTGCGTCGCGCTTCTGGCGCGCGATCAGCTCAGGCGACAGGGTCTCTTCAGACGCTTCGGGTGCTACGGTTTCTTCGGTGGTGGTGGTCATCAACTACTCCAGATCGCGGAGGGTCCGACTCGCCGCGTCGAGGCTTTGGTTTGGTAGACGGCACCACCCCCATGTGGGATGGTGTACGGATAGCCTCTAAGGGTAGCTGGGACTGCCGGGAAGGTCAACGGCAAAATGAGCCGCCGCACTGATTTACCGCATCGCGGCCCTGGCCAGCGCCACGATGCGCACCACCTGCTCTTCCTGCGTCAGGTAGGTGGTGTCCATGAGCACGGCGTCAGGCGCCCGCTGCGTCTGCGCCTCGTCCTTGGCGTCCCGGCGCACGAGCGCCTCCGTCTCGTCCGCGATCTCCGCATCGGTCGGCCGGCGCTCCAGCCGCTGCACCAGCCGCCGGCGCGCGCGCTCCCACGAGTCGGCGATGAGGAAGATCTTGAGCTGCGCCTCGGGAAAGACGGCGGTGCCCATGTCGCGGCCATCCACCACCACGGCCCGCTCCTCCGCCGTACGGCGCACCTGCGCGTTCACCCAGTCGCGGACACCAGGCATCCTGGCCACGAGCGACACGGCAGCGGTCACCGCCGCCCCCCGCATCTCGTCGTCGATCGCCTGTCCGTCGAGTCGCGGCACCATGCTCGTGTCCTCGGGCACGAGCGTCACCGCCTCGGCCTCGTCCAGCAGCTCACGCTCCGTCCACGACGCGGGCTCCCCGCCGCGCCGCAGGCGCGCGGTGGTCACGGCGCGATAGAGCGAGCCGGAGTCGACGTGCACGACGCCCAGCGCGTGCGCCACCCACTTGGCGGTCGAGGACTTGCCTGATGCGGCGGGGCCGTCGATCGCGACCACGAGTGGTCGTGCGGGCTCGCGCTCAGCCGGTTCGCTTACAGGCACGTTCAAGGTCATCCCAGAAGGTAGGATACGAAACGGCGGCGCACGATGGGTCATCGATGTCGATGGCTCCCCCGCGAGGCGCCGCCGCGAGCACTCCGAATGCCATCGCGATGCGATGATCGCCCTGCGTCATGATGCGGCCGGAGAGCGGGCGATCGGTGCCGCGCACGACGAATCCGTCGGGCAGCTCCTCCGCGTCCACACCCACCGCCCGCAGGTTCGAGACGATCGCCGCGATGCGGTCGCTCTCCTTCACGCGCAGTTCGCCGGCGCCGGTGACACGCGTCTCGC
>JANOTV010000223.1:0-8933 GCA_031416495.1 Gemmatimonadota bacterium | reverse complement strand
GTGCCGGTTACTCCGCGAAGGGGCCAACCACTCGGTGTTTGTCAGCCCGGCGACTCCAGTGTGTCAACGGTGCCGCGGCATCGCGAGGTCAATGACTTCCTCGCGCGACGGATTTGCCGCGCCCTCGAGATTCGCGATCCGTGATGTCAACGATGGTTGGTGCCGATGGCCGTCAGGTGGTTGCATTGTCAGACCGACAAGGGGCCGGTACAAGGGGCCGGTACAGGGGCCGGTACAGGGGCCGGTACGGGCCTTGACTCCACACCAGGTAGCGGCATTTACGCGAGAGCGCTTCGGGCGCGACCATGCCTATACTTAATCCATGGACGACCTGGCACAGCTGCGCAAAAGTTACGAACGCGCGGAACTGGACGAACGACATTCGCGGGATGACCCGCTGAAACAATTCGAGCAGTGGCTGAACGAGGCCATCGCCGCGCAGTTGCCCGAACCCAATGCCATGACGCTGGCTACCGTCGGCAGCGACTTGCGGCCAAGCAGCCGGGTGGTGCTGATCAAGGCTTACGACGAACACGGCATCGTCTGGTACACCAACTACCAAAGCCGCAAGGCGCAGGAACTCGCCGGGAATCCCTATGCCGCGTTGCAGTTCCATTGGGTTGAACTGGAGCGTGTGGTGCGCATCGAAGGCCTGGTTGACAAGGTGAGCGACGAGGAAAGCGACGCCTACTTTGCCAGTCGCCCACTGAATTCGCGCATCGGCGCCTGGGCCAGTCCGCAAAGCCAGGTCATTGAGAGCCGCGGCGTACTGCTTGCCAACGCGGCGCGCTTCGCCGCCAAGTTCCTGCTGCAACCGCCGCGCCCCCCCCATTGGGGCGGCTACCGCCTCAAGCCCGACAGTTGGCAATTCTGGCAGGGTCGCAAGAGCCGATTGCACGACCGGTTGCGTTACCGGCTGGAGGCCGGTGCCTGGCTGCGGGAACGGCTGGCGCCGTGACCGGGGGTTGCATCTGTTCCGGCGCCAATATGGCTGCATTCCATCTGACAGAGGTCAGGCAGCCGTAGAACGTGAACCCCACATCTGCAAAAGGCGGGCTGATGTGACTTCCCGAGACGCCTGGGAACGACCCCCGTCGTCGCGCGGCAGGCGCCTCAATACGTCAAAAAGTACCGCTGGATCTCGGCGAGCTCGCGGGTCCGAGTGAGCGCCAACATCAGCAGGATCCGCGCCTTCTGCGGGGTCAGGTGCTGCGCGACGACGCTCCGTGGCACCAGCGTGTCCTGGCGCGAGGATGAGTCATCGGCAGTCATCGGCACCTGTGTGCTGTCGGCCACCCTTTCCGTCCGCGTCTGAGGCACGTTCACGTTGTCGCCCGACGGAAAGGCGGTGACCACGACCACGCCCTTCCGCCGCAGGGAGCGGAAGGTGGTCTCCTCTGCCGGAGTGAATCCCGTGGTCGCCACGACGATGCCGGCGGGGAGTGTGTCGAACATAGGTCCCCTGCCGCCGGGATACGAGAACACGAGATCCACACGCGGCAGCGAGTCCACCTCGGCCAGGTCGAACTCACTGGACATGCCCTGACGCCGCGTCGGCGCGAAGAAGAACTCGGGACCTCCCGCCGATACGACGCCGAGCATCCCCATCTCGCCGCCGGTGAAGCCGCCCACACGCTGGTATTCCTTGCGGACCTCTCGCGCGGAGATGATCCGGTCGTCCATCACGACCATCACGCCTTTGCCGACCGCCTGCGTCGATACGGCGGTGCGTACGGCGGCGAGCAGGTTGATCGGTCCATCAGGACTCACGCCCGTCGCCGGACGCTGCGCACCGACGACGATGACCGGCTTGCTCGACCGCACGGTGAGGTACAGGAAGAACGCGGTCTCCTCGAGCCGGTCGGTGCCGTGCGTGACCACGACGCCGACGAGATCGCTCCGCTCGCGCAGCACGGTGTCGATGCGACGTGCGAGCGCGATCCACTGCGCCGGCGTGATGCGCCTGCTCGCGACGTTGGAGAACTGTTCCACCTCAACGCGCGCGTGGCGCGCGAGCTCGGGCACCGAAGCCACGATCTGCTCCGCGGTGAGCGTACCCGCGCGGTAACTGCCCAGCGAGCCTGGCGCCCGCTGCACACCGGCAATGGTGCCGCCGGTGGCGATCACGAGGACCTTCGGGCGCGCAGCGGTGTCGGCCTGCGCGAGGAGATCTGACGGGGCGAGGCCCGCGACGGTGAGCAGGACCGCAGGCAGGACCGCAAGACGGAGGATGATCATGGACAAAAATCAATCATCATGACAACCCAGCGTCCAGTTCGACTACGGATGCAGCCGGTTCATCATGCGCGGGAACGCGATGCACTCGCGGATATGCGGCGTGCCGCAGATCCACGCGATCGTGCGCTCGAGGCCGAGCCCGAAGCCCGAATGCACGAAGGTGCCGTACTTCCGCAGGTCGAGGTACCAGGAGTACGCGTCCACCGGCAGCTTCTCCTCGAGGATGCGCGCGAGGAGCTTGTCGTGGTCGTCCTCACGCTGCGAACCGCCGATGATCTCGCCGTAACCCTCGGGCGCGAGACAATCGTTGCAGAGCACCGTGCGCGGGTCGGCCGGGTTCTCCTTCATGTAGAACGCCTTCGCTTCCTTCGGATAATTGCAGATGAAGATCGGCGTCTCGTAATCCTCAACGAGCAGCGATTCGTCCTCCGCGCCCAGGTCGTCGCCCCACACGACCTTGCTCCCCTTCTTCTGCAGCGTGGCCACGGCATCGGTGTAGTTGATGCGCGGGAACGGCGCCTTCACCTTCTCGAGCTTCGCCACGTCGCGCGCGAGTTCCTTGAGATCGGCCTGCCGGCGCTCGAGCACGCGCTGCACGAGGAACGAGACGAAGTCCTCCTGCAGCTTCATGTTCGCCTCGGAGTCGTTGAACGCGACCTCGGGCTCGATCATCCAGAACTCCGTCAGATGCCGGCGCGTCTTCGACTTCTCGGCGCGGAACGTCGGACCGAAGGTGTAGATCTTGCCGAACGCGGCCGCGGCCGCCTCGCCGTACAGTTGGCCGGTCTGCGCGAGGTAGGCGTTCCCCTCGTCGAAATACTCGGTGGAGAACAGTCCGCTCCGCTCGCCGATGGCGGCGGTGAGCAGCGGCGTGTCCACGCGCAGGAAGCCGCGCTCGTAGTAGAAATCATGGATCGCCTGCTCGATCTCATTGCGGATCCGCGCGATCGACAGCTGGCGCGGCGTGCGCAGCCAGAAGTGACGGTTGTCGAGCAGGAAGTCGATCCCGTGCTCCTTGGGCTGGATCGGATAATCCAGCGGGCTCTCGCCCATGATCTCGAGGCCCGTCACGCCGAGCTCCACACCACCCGGCGCGCGCGCGTCGGCGCGAACCTCTCCCGTGACCGCGACGCAGGTCACGAGGGTGAGCGCCTGAAAGCGTTCCCACAGATCCTCGCCGAGCTGCGTCTTCACCACGACACACTGCAGCGTGCCGGTGCCGTCACGCATGACGATGAACGCGACCTTGCCGGACGAACGCGTGTGCGTCACCCAGCCGTTTACGGTGACGGTGTTCCCCGCCTGCGCGGGAAGCTCGGAGATGCGATGGGCGGGGGCACTGGTGCTGGACATCACGACGGCGTAGAGGGAGCGCGGCTTGGTTGCTGCAGGAGAGCGAAAGCTAGGCCGAGGCAGCTACCGCGCCAAGCGTGATCGGGCCGGGGTGATCGGGCCGGGGGCACGAATGCACCAGCCGTCCGGGGCGTTATCCGACGCGGAAAAGCTCGAGCGCGCGGCCATACTGCCGCAGCAGCGTGTCGTGCATTCCCTTGTGCTCGGGTCGCTTCAGCTCGGGATCCTCCCCGAGCAATCGCTCCGCACCCTGGCGCGCGACGTCACTCAACGCCTCGTCGCGCAGCGGGTCGGCGACCTTGAAGGTCGGCACCCCGCTCTGCCGTTCGCCGAACAGGTCGCCCATGCCGCGGATCCGCAGGTCCGCGCGCGCGATCTCGAACCCATCGTCCGTCGCCACGAACTGTCCGAGACGCTCGGCGGCCTCCTCGCTCAGGTCGCCGAGCAGGATGCAGTACGACTCCTCGGCGCCGCGCCCCACGCGCCCGCGCAGTTGGTGCAGTTGCGAGAGACCGAAGCGCTCCGGATGCTCCACGACCATCACCGTCGCATTCGGGACGTCGATGCCGACCTCGATCACCGTCGTCGCGATGAGAAGGTCGACGTTGCCATCGCGGAAACGCCGCATCACCTCGTCCTTCTCCTCGGAGGAGAGCCGCCCGTGCAGCAGCGCCACGCGACGATCCTTGAACACGCCCTCGCTGAGCTCCTCGTACGCTTTCGTGGCCGCCTTGAGCAACATCTTCTCGGATTCATCGATGAGCGGATACACGATGTACGCCTGTCGCCCGAGCTCCACCTGGCGCTCGACGAACGCGAGCACGCGCGCGCGCCCCGACTCCGGACGCTGCGCCGTCGTGACGGGCTGCCGGCCCGGAGGGCGCTCGTCGAGGATGCTCACGTCGAGGTCGCCGTAGAGCGTGAGCGCGAGCGAGCGCGGGATCGGCGTCGCAGACATCAGCAGCACGTCAGGTTTCTCGGCCTTCGTGCCCTGCTCGCCGAGTGCGCGCCGCTGGTCCACGCCAAAGCGATGCTGCTCGTCGATGATCGCAAGGCCGAGCCTCGCGAAGCGCGTCCCTTCCTGCACGAGCGCATGCGTGCCGACGGCGATGAGCGGTTCTCCACTCGCGAGTCGCGTCGCGGCGAGCTTGCGCTCCTTCGCGGAGCGACCTCCCGAGATGAGCACGGGGACGATGCCGAGCGGTGCGAGCAGCATGTCGAGCGTGCGCGCGTGCTGTTCCGCGAGCAGTTCGGTGGGCGCCATGAACGCCACCTGGTACCCGTTCTCCATCGCCAGCAATGCCGCAAAGAGCGCGACGACCGTCTTGCCGCTGCCCACGTCGCCCTGCAGGAGGCGGTGCATGCGGGTGGGCGCGCACATATCCACGAAGATCTCGCGCACGCTGCGCACCTGCGCGCCGGTCAGCGTGAACGGCAGCTCCTCGCGCAGCTTCCGCGTGAGCTGCTTCTTGTTCTCGAACCGTATGCCGTCGCGCGCCTGCTGTGCGAGCGCACGCGCGCGGCGCTTGAGCAGGTGCACGAAGAGCAGCTCCTCGTACGCGAGTCGCGCGCGCCCCGCAAGCGCTTCCGCGAGCGACGTCGGCCGGTGCACGGCGCGCAGTGCATCGCGCAGCGGCGGCACGCCTGCCTCAGCGAGGAGGCTCGCCGGCAGGTACTCCTCCACCGCGGGCAGCAGGTGATCGAGATGCTGGTCGATCAATCCGCGGATCATCCTGAACGAGAGGCCTTCGGTCGCGGGATACACCGAGAGCACGCGGCCGCCCGCGGTGCCGTCGGCATCGGCCCCGAGGTTCACGAACTCTCGCGGTGAGAGCTGGCGTCCGTGGAAGAATCGCACCGGCCCGCTCAGCAGGAGCAGATCGCCCTTGTTGATCTGGCGGTCGAGCCAGGGCTGCCCCGGCCAGCCGACCTCGATGAGTCCCGAGCTGTCCTGCACGACGGCCTGGAATACGCGCAGGCCCTTCCGCGTGGGCAGGATGCCCTTGGAGATCACCGTGCCGATCACCGTCGCATCCTCGCCGATGCGCAGCCGCGCGATGGGCGACACCGTGCTCGCATCCTCGTAGCGATGCGGGATGTGCAGCAGCAGGTCGCGCGCGGTGAAGATGTTGAGCTTCTTGAGCAACTCCGCGCGGCGCGGACCGACCCCGGTGAGGAAGTGCACCGGCGTGTCGAGGGTCCGCTCCCGCGCGTACTTCTCGCGGCGGTTGCTCTCGGCCGTGCTCACCCTTCGAGCAACTCGCGCGCGAACTTCGCCGGCTCGAAGGGCACGAGATCATCGGCCTGCTCTCCCACGCCGATGAACTTGACCGGGACGTTCACCGCCTCGTGCACCGCGAGCACGACGCCACCCTTCGCGGTGCCATCGAGCTTGGTGACGACGAGTCCGGTGAGCGGCACCGAGGCGGAGAACATCGTCGCCTGCTGCACGGCGTTCTGTCCCACGGTGCCATCGAGCACGAGCAGCGCCTCATGCGGCGCGCCCGGCAGCCGCTTCTGCACCACGCGAAGCACCTTGCGCAGTTCTTCCATGAGCGCGCCGCTCGTGTGAAGCCGCCCTGCGGTGTCGATGATGATCACATCGGCGCCGCGCGCGACGCCCGCGTCGATCGCCTGCCAGGCCACGGCACCGGGATCGCCGCCTGGGGCGCCGCCGACGAACGCCGCGCCGGTGCGCTCCGCCCAGACGCGCAACTGATCGATGGCGCCCGCACGGAAGGTGTCGCCCGCGCCCACGAGCACCGACCTGCCCTGCTTGCGGAGCCGCGACGCGAGCTTGCCGATGAAGGTCGTCTTGCCCGCGCCATTCACGCCGAGCACGAGGATCACCGTGGGGCCGTTCGCCTGCAGATGGAGCGCCGGGTCGTGGTTGCCCGTGGCGAGCGCGGCCACGATGCCATCGCCGAGCGCGCGCAGGAACTCATCCTGGCTCTTGACGGTGCCGCGCAACGCCAACCGCTTCACCTCCTCGACGAGGCGGATGGTCACCGGCACGCCGAAGTCGGACTCCAGCAGCACCTGTTCGAGCTGCTCGAGCGAGCCTTCGCGCACGCCACCCCGCGCGAGCACCTCGACGTCGGTGAGCGCGACGTCCTTGATGCGGTCCCAGAGCGAGCGGCGCGGTGTGTCGTCCTTCCGTTTGCTGAGCAATGCCATCAGTGCAGCCCGTGGTCCGGTGTCGAAGACTCAATCCTGCGGGCCGACCCGCCGTTCAGCGCAACCCGATTCGTCGGCGCAACAGCCATTCCGTGCAAAGTGCGAGCAGCGCGATCGCCGCGAGCCACCAGGCACCCCTCGCGCGGGGCGCGAGGTCCAGCGGTGCTCCTTCGCCCACCTCACCCGCCGCGACCGTCGGCCGGCGCGGCACGAGCTCGGGCGAGATCCCCACGCGTTCGGCTGCCATGCGTGCGCCGCCGGCGAGGCGCGACGGCTCGGCGGCGAAGCCGACCCAGTCGAATATACTCCCCCACACGGCGTCGAACGCATCTGCGGCGCGGCCGCCACGAAGCCGCCAGCGCCAGAGCCCACTCGCCGGAATGACCGCGATGCGACGCGCGCCATCGGTGAGGCCGACGACAGTGCGCTCATCGAGCCGCCGTGCGCGTCGGGCCACCACGGCGGAGAACTGCGGCGCGGTCGACATGTTCGCCACGTCAAGCGGAGGGAGCGAATCCCAGGGCACACCCGCGAGCGCGGCGACGAGCGGTGAATCGCCTGCGCCGGTCGGGTAGTAGTCCTCGCCCGCCTCGGGCGGCGCGATGAGCACGAGCGCCTGCTGCGTGATCGTGCGCGGCGGGCCGAACACCGCGGTATCACCGTGCAGGACCACGAGCGGCGCGCGCTGCACCGCCTGCCGTACCACCGATTCATCCACCGCGCGCAACGCGCCGTCGGTGCGCCACTGGCCCGGCGCCACGCGCCAGAACCCCTGCACCGGCCCGCGGCGCGTGCCGCGCAGCACGGCGAGCGCGAAACGCGCATCCTGATCGGGCGACGACGAGACGAAGACCGCCGCCGCAGCACCCGAGACGACGATCTCCGCGCGCGCGGAATCATTGCGCACCACGGCATCGCCACCGGCGAGCGAGACGTGCAGCGCGCGCGTCGCGTCGCTCGCCGGCATCGGCACGGTCGCGCGGAGTTCGCGTTCCTCATAGGCACCGAGCGCCGCCACGGGCATCTGCGCGATCTCGCGCGCATCGAGCGTGACGCGCGCGGTGGTGGCCGCCGAACCACCGGCGCCCGCCCTGATGACGATGCGTACCGTGACGGTATCGCCACCGAGCGCCCCGCCCGGTGCGTCGAGCGCGGTGATGGCGGCGTCAGGCGCACTGTCCGGCGGGATCACGACCACGCGCGAGCCGCGCGGCAGGCGCACCAACTGCTCGGCGTCGTCGATCAGACCATCAGTGATGACCACCACCGGTCGCCCCACCGCGAGCGCGGCCTCGACGACCGGCGCCACGAGCGATGCGCCGTCGGCAGGCTCCGGGACGCCGATGCTCGCGCGGAGCGAGTCGCCGAAGAGGAGCACGGAGTCGGCTCCGGCAGCTGCGGCGGAGTCGGCGGCGCGCCGTGCAGTCACCCAGCGAGCGCTGTCACCCGCAGCGAGCCAGCTCGCGGATGCATCCAGTGCCACCCACGGAACGGCCGGCCTCGCAGCGCCGAGCGGCGCGTTGAGCAGCAGCGCCGTAGCCAGTGTGGCCACGAGCGCGCGCAATGCGCACGTGACGCGCGCCGACGAGGGCACGCGCACACCGTAGGTGAGGACCGCGAGCGCGAGCCCAACGGCCAGGGAGAGAGTCCAGAGGATCATGAATGCACGGGGGCCGCGGGAAACCTATCTCCGCAGCACCCCTCGCATCAGTTGTTCGGGGAGCGCACCACGCCGGCTGGTTGCTCGAGCGAATAGACGGCGGCGTCACGGATGCGCTCGAAGAGGCCGAGGTCCTGCCCAGTCAGCGGCGGGCCGGCGGTCGCCTGCAGGGCGCCGCGCGGATCGCGCTGGACGCCATTCACCAGCACTTCGAAGTGGAGATGCGGCCCCGTGGCGAGTCCCGTCATGCCGACGTAGCCGATGGTCTCGGCGATGTCCACGCGCGATCCCCTCCGCACGCCCTTCGCGAAGCCGCGCAGGTGTCCGTAGCGCGTGACGAAGCCGTTCGGATGCCGCACGTCGATGGTGTTGCCGTAGCCACCGCGCGTGCCGGCGTAGATCACGGTGCCACTCCCGATGGAGCGCACCGGCGTGCCGGAGCTCGCGGCGTAATCCATGCCCTGGTGCTGGCGCCAGGTGCCGAGCACCGGATGCTTGCGCCGAC
>JANOTV010000222.1:0-2644 GCA_031416495.1 Gemmatimonadota bacterium | reverse complement strand
TGCCGATGCGTTCAGGCGCGCGGGTGCGGACGCGGATGCGTTCGCCGCGATCTGGGTGCGCGAGGTGCGCCGCACGAATGGCGTGCTTCGAGCCGACCTCGTGAGCGACCTCGCACGGGCAGACACGGTGCATGACGACATTGCACGCCGATGGCTGCACATGTTCACGACGGATGGACCGGTGCGTGCGGTGGTGACATTAACGCCGTTCTCGTACCACAGCGGCGTGACGTACGCGACGCATGGCCAGCCTCACGACTACGACACGCGGGTGCCGATCCTCTTCTGGGGTCAGGGCATCGCTCCCGGTGCGCGCGGCTCTTCGGCGCGCGTGGTGGACATGGCGCCGACGCTCGCTGCGTGGCTCGGCGTGCCGCCGCTCGAGCGGCTGGACGGAAAACCGCTGTCATTGAAGAACAACGCGCCATGACCCGCATGCCAGTCACCGGCTTCGACGAGCTGACGTTCGGTCCATCGAAGACGCTTGACCTGCACGGCTCGCAGGGAGCGGACGATGCCGTGCGGCGCGCCGAGGCGTGGCTGCGTGAGCGGCAGATGGCACGCGCCGGTGACGTGCTCGTGATCACGGGGCGGGGGCGCGGCAGCTCAGACGGCGTCGCGGTGCTGCGTCCCGCAGTGGAGAAGCTCTTCACGCGCCTCAAGCGGCTTGGCGTGGTGACAGGGGTCAAGACTCACAACGAGGGATCGTTCTGCGTGACCCTCGCACCGGTGAAGGCGCTGTTCGAGGCACCACGGCGCGCGCGCGCGACGTACCCGCCTGCTACGGGCAACATCCACGAGTTCGCCGGGTTGTCGCCGGACACACACGAGGCGCTTCGGCAACTCGCCGAGAGGACACTCGAGGACCTTGGCGCGCGGCCTGCGCAGGGACTGGTGGAGGACGAGATGCGGCGACAGTTGTCTCTGCTCGCGCCTGGTCTGCCGACAGGGGAGGATCCCGACGCCGCGTTGCGTCGCATCGCACGCGAGGTGCTCGATACGATGGAGGCGCGTTGAGGAAGGGAGCGTCGCGTTGAAGAAGAAGCCCGATGCGAACGAGCGCTACAAGACGACGCAGGCCACAGTGCGACGATCACCCACATCTCCACGGTCTCAATGTCACTCAGGAAGCTGATCGCCACGGTATTCATTCTCGCGCCGTTCACCGGTGGCGCGCAGCAGATGACGGGTTACACGGCGCCGAATGCCGCCGCGCAGCGCGCGGCCGAGTCCGCCGCGATCGCGCGTCCCGACTCCGCGCGGCTCAAGACGCTGGCGCGCGCGCTCGCCGACCGGCCGCACATCGCCGGCACGGCATCGCAGGCGCGCACACGCGACCTCGTGATCGACGCACTCAAGGACGCGGGCCTCGAGACCGAGGTGCGCGAGTATGAGGTGTGGCTCCCGCACACGGTGGAGTACGGCGTGTGGCGCATCTCGCCCGATGCGAAGCGTCTCGACCTGCGCGAGGGCTCGACCCCATCCGACCCGACGACGGTCGCTCATCCCGAGTATCCGACCGTGAACGGCTACAGCGGCACGGGTGATGCGACGGGTGAGGTGGTGTACGTGAACTATGGCCTCATCGAGGACTACGCAAAGCTCGACTCGATGGGCGTGTCGGTGAAGGGCAAGATCGCGATCGCGCGCTACGGGCGTTCGTTCCGCGGCATCAAGGCGCGGGAGGCGGAGACGCGCGGGGCGCTGGCGCTGCTGATGTACTCTGACCCTGCGGACGACGGCTATGTGCGTGGCGAGGTGTATCCCGAAGGTCCGTACCGCAATGAGCGCGGCGTGCAGCGCGGCAGCGTGATGAACGGCGCGGGAGATCCGAGCACGCCGGGATATCCCTCGAAGGCCGGCGCGCCGCGCATCCCGCTCGACTCCATGCCGGTGCCGCGCATCCCGGTGCTGCCGCTTTCCTACGGCAACGCGGTGGAGCTCCTGCGCGATCTGCGCGGCGCGAACATCCCGCAGGCATGGCAGGGTGGGCTCGCCTTCCGGTATCACGTGGGTCCCGGTCCCGTGCGCGCGCGTGTGCTCGTGAAGAGCGATACGGCGACCGCTGCGATCAAGAAGATCTGGAACACCTTCGGGATCATCCGCGGGAGCGAGTTCCCGGATGAGATGATCGTGGTGGGTGCGCATCGCGATGCGTGGGGCCCGGGCGCGGTGGACAACGTCTCAGGCACGACGAGCGTGGTGGAGTCGGCGCGCGCGATCGCCGAGCAGATGCGCGCCGGCTGGAGTCCGCGGCGCACGCTCGTGTTCGCGACATGGGATGCGGAGGAGTGGGGGCTGGTGGGCTCGAGCGAGTACGTGGAGGATGATTCCCTGCGCCTCATGCGCGGCGGCGTCGCATACCTCAACCAGGATGCGAGCGCGAGCGGGCCGGCATTCGGCGGCGGCGGCACGCCGACGCTGCGGTCGGTGCTGCGCGACGTGGTGAAGTCGGTGCCCGACCCGAGCGGCAAGGGCAGCGTGTATGACGTGTGGCGCGCGCGGAGCGGCGTGGCCACTGGTGCCGAACCGGCGATGGGCGACCCGGGTGGCGGCTCCGACTTCGCGGGCTTCTACAACCACCTCGGCATCCCCCATTCCGACTGGGGATTCGGTGGCGGCAACGGCATCTATCACTCGAACT
>JANOTV010000221.1:0-2486 GCA_031416495.1 Gemmatimonadota bacterium | reverse complement strand
CGTCGCGCTCGTGCGCCACCCGTTTGATCTGATGCGTCGCCCCACCGGTTCCGGCAGGAATCAGGCGGCCGACGATCACGTTCTCTTTCAGGCCGATCAGCTTGTCGCGCTTGCCCTGCGTTGCCGCTTCGGTCAGCACCCGGGTGGTTTCCTGGAACGACGCCGCCGAGATGAACGAGCGGGTCTGCAACGACGCCTTGGTGATACCCAGCAGGATCGGTGCGCCCTTGGCCGGTTCGCGGCCTTCGGCGATTGACTTGGCGTTCTCCTCGTCAAACTCCTGCTTGTCGATGTTCTCGCCTTCGAGAAATTCGGTCTCGCCGGAATCCAGAACGCGAACCTTCTGCAGCATCTGGCGCACGATCACGCCGATGTGCTTGTCGTTGATCTTCACGCCCTGCAGACGATACACCTCCTGCACCTCGTTGAGCAGATACTCCTGCACCGCGCGCGGTCCCTTGATCCGCAGAATGTCGTGCGGATTGACCGGGCCTTCCGACAGACGGTCGCCGGCGCGCACGCGGTCACCCTCGTGCACTCGGAGATGCTTGCCGGCCTGCACTTCGTACAGGTGCGGCTGCTGCGTGTCGTCGAGCGACCCGCTGCCATCCGTCGGCTGGACGAAGATCTCGCGCTTGCCGCGCTTGATCTCGCCGAACCGCACGACACCGTCGATCTCGGAGATCGTCGCGGGATCCTTCGGCTTGCGTGCCTCGAAGAGCTCCGCCACGCGCGGCAAGCCGCCCGTGATGTCGCGCGTCTTGTACGCTTCGCGTGAGATCTTCGCGATCGTCTGGCCGGCCGCCACCGGCGCGCCGTCCGTGATGATGAGCTGTGCGCCCACCGGGATCACGAAGTCGCGGATCTTCTTCTCCTTCCCGCCCTTCACCTGCCAGATCTCGATGTGCGGGTGGAGCTTCTTCTCGCGGTCTTCGATGACGACACGCTGGCGGAGACCGGTGAGCTCGTCGAGCTCCTCGGACACCGTCTCGTCCTCGACGAGGTCCACGAACCGCAGCTCACCGGCCACGTCGGCGATGATCGGGTTGGTGTACGGGTCCCACGTGAAGATCACCTGCTCCTTCTTCACCTCGTCCCCGTCCTTGACCATCAGGATCGCGCCAAGCGGCACGGCGAGGCGCGCGATGATCTGGGAGTGCTTGTCCTTCGTTGCATGGATGTAGAGCTCGCCCTCGTACGACGTCACGATCTCCTGGTTGTCAGGATTCGTCACGTTCACGAGGCGCTCGCCCAGCTCCACGAAGCCGTTCACCTTCGACTTGCGGGCCGTCTGCTCGGCGATACGTGCAGCGGTACCACCGATATGGAACGTGCGCAGCGTGAGCTGCGTGCCCGGCTCGCCGATGGACTGCGCCGCGATGATGCCGACGGCCTCGCCCAGGTCCACCATGCCCATCGTGGCCAGGTTGCGGCCATAGCACATGCGGCACAGCCCGCGCTTCGCTTCGCAGGTGAGCACCGAGCGGATCTTCACCGTCTCGATACCCGCCTCTTCGATCGCGGTCGCCGTCTCTTCGTCGATCATCATGCCGGCCTCGACGAGGAGCTGCGGGCGCCCCGCATCGTCCAGCAACTGCGGATCCACCACATCCTCGGCGGCCACGATGCCGACAATGCGCTCTGCCAACGGCTCGATGATGTCCTCGCCCTCCTTCAGCGCGGCGATCTCCAAGCCCATCACGGTCCCGCAATCCTCTTCGGTGATCGTCACGTCCTGTGCGACGTCGCAGAGGCGGCGCGTGAGGTACCCCGCGTCGGCCGTCTTGAGCGCCGTGTCCGCGAGACCCTTGCGGGCGCCGTGCGTGGACGAGAAGTACTCGAGCACCGAGAGACCTTCACGGAAGTTCGACTTGATCGGATTCTCGATGATCTCGCCGATGCCGCCCGTGAGCTTCTTCTGCGGCTTCGCCATCAGGCCGCGCATGCCGGCCAACTGGCGGATCTGGTCGCGTGAACCGCGCGAGCCGGAATCGAACATCATGAACACGGTGTTGAAGCCGTCCTGCGACTCGCGCATGCGCTTCACCATCGCGTCGGCAATGTCATTGTTGGCGTGCGTCCAGGTGTCGATCACCTTGTTGTAGCGCTCGCCGTTCGTGATGTTGCCCGTCTGGTATGCCTTCTGGAAGCGCGCGACGCGTGTCGCGGCCTCTTCGAGCAGCGTCTCCTTCTCGGCCGGGATCTCGAGGTCTTCGATGCCGATCGACACACCGCCACGCGTGGCGTTGCGGAAGCCGAACTCCTTGAGACGGTCGAGGAACGCGACCGTGCCGGCGAGTCCTGCCTTGCGATACGACTCGAACACGAGCTCGCCCAGCGCCTTCTTCTTCATCTCGCGGTTCTGGAACGGCAGTTCGGTCGGCACGATGCCGTCGAACAGCACGCGGCCGGCCGTCGTGGTCATCCACGCCGTCGCGCCTTCCGGCATGCGGCCGAAGAAGCGCACCGCGGAATGCACGGTGAGC
>JANOTV010000220.1:0-5820 GCA_031416495.1 Gemmatimonadota bacterium | reverse complement strand
CCCGGAAGCGATCAAGAACGGCATCCTCGCCGCGGTCCGCGCGGTGGAGAGCGGCATGAGTGGCCACATCCGGGAGCAGCTGGCATCATGAAGCGACCATATGCGATGCTCGCGGCGACTGCACACGCGGTGCCCGAGCGGATCCTCACCAACGCCGAGTTCCCGGCGATGGGCATCGACACGTCGGATGAATGGATCCGCGAGCGCACGGGTATCTCGACGCGTCACATCTCGGGCGAGGGCGAGACTCTCACCGGTATCGCCTCCGAGGCTGCGCGTCGCGCCATGCACATCGCGGGCGTCACGCCGGCGGAGCTCGACGCGATCATCCTCGGCACGGCGAGTCCCGACCGTTGGCTTCCGTCGACTGCCGTCGAAGTGCAGGCTGCGATCGGTGCCACGCGCGCTGCTGCGTTCGACATCAGCGCCGCATGCTCCGGTTGGCTCTATGGCATTCAGATCGCCGAAGGCCTCATGGCGACGGGCTCGTACGAGACCATCCTCGTGATCGGCGGCGAGCAGCTGAGCCGCATCGTCAACTGGAAGGATCGCAACACCTGCGTGCTCTTCGGCGACGGTGCCGGCGCGACCATCGTCAAGCGTGCGACGAAGGGCCGCGGCATCCTCTCCGCATACATGCGCTCCGACGGCACGCTCGCCGACCTGCTGCAGCGTCCGAAGGGTGCAGGCGCGTTCCCGATGAACGCCGAGATCCTCTCCGAAGGCTCGCACCTCATGACGATGGCCGGTCGCGAGGTCTTCAAGAACGCCGTGCGCTCCATGGCGGAAGCGTCCGACCGCGCGCTCGACGGCGCGAAGCTCTCTGCCGCCGACATCGACGTAATGATCCCGCACCAGGCGAACATCCGCATCATCGAGGCGACCGCGAAGCACGCGAACATCCCGATGGAGAAGGTGTTCGTGAACGTGGACCGCTACGGCAACACCTCTGCGGCCTCGATCCCGATCGCGCTGAGCGAGGCGCAGGCACAGGGCGTGATCAAGGATGGCTCCACCGTGATGTTCGTCGCCTTCGGCGCGGGCTTCACCTGGGGCTCGATGGTGGTTCGCTTCTAGGGCGGGGTTGTTTCGGTAGGCCCGTCCACCTTCCACCGTCCACCTTCCACCTCCCACCTCCCACCTCCCGTGTTCCTCCTCTTTCCCGGACAGGGCTCCCAGAAGCCCGGCATGGCGAAGGACCTCGTCGACGCGTTCCCTGCGGCGCGTGACGTGTTCGACCGCGCCGATGCCGCACTCGGCACGAGCCTGAGCACGCTCTGCTTCGAGGGACCCGCCGAGGAACTCACGCGCACGCACAACGCGCAGCCGGCATTGCTCGCGCACGGCGCCGCGGTGTGGGCCGTGGTCAAGGAGAAGGTGAGCGCGAAGGTCAGGGGCGCGGCCGGACACTCGCTCGGTGAGTTCTCCGCGTACCACGCCGCCGGGGCGCTGTCGCTCGAAGATGCGCTGACGCTCGTGCGCCGCCGTGGTGAGCTCATGTACGAGACCGGCGTGCAGGTGCCCGGCGCGATGGCCGCCATCCTCGGCGAGATGAGCCGCACCGTCGAGGAGATCTGCACCGAGGCGTCGGCTCACGGCATCGTGGTGCCCGCGAACTTCAACGCGACCGAGCAGATCGTCATCTCGGGCGACGTCGCGGCGGTGGAAACGGCCATCGTGCTGGCGAAGGCCGCCGGCGCCAAGCGCGCGATCAGGCTGCAGGTGAGCGGTGCATTCCACAGCCCGCTCATGGAGCCGGCCGTCGCTGGACTGCGCGACGCGCTCAACGAAGCGTGCTGGCGCGAACCGTCGGTGCCGATCTGGAGCAACGTGACCGCCGAAGCCGTGGGCGACTCGACCACCGCGCGCGACGTGCTGCTCAGGCAGCTGACGGCGCCGGTGCGCTGGGTCGAGGTCGTGCGCAACGTCGCAGCGCGCTTCCCAGGCACGACGTTCGTCGAGATGGGCCCGGGCGCCGTGCTGTCGGGCCTCGTCAAGCGACTCGCGCCCGACTGCCAGACGATGACCTGCGGCACCGTAGCAGAAGTGAACGCCCTCCTGGAACTGTGAGGAAGACATGCTGATCGACCTGAGCGGAAAGAACGCCCTCGTCACGGGCTCTACCCGTGGCATCGGTCGCACGATCGCGCAGACGCTGATCGGCTGCGGAGCGCGCGTCGCGATCGTCGGCCGTGACCAGACCAAGGCGGATGCCGTCGCTGCGGAACTCGGCGGTGAAGGGAAGGCGCAAGGCTTCGCCTGCGACATCTCCGATGCCGCTGCGGTCATTACACTCGTGCAGGACGTGGAGGCGGCGTTCGGTTTGTCGACATCCTCGTGAACAACGCGGGCATCACGAAGGACAACCTGATGCTTCGCATGAAGGACGAGGACTGGGACAGCGTGCTCGAGACGAACCTCCGCTCGGCCTTCGTCGCCATCCGCACGGTGCAGCGCGGCATGATGAAGAAGCGCTGGGGGCGCATCATCAACATCGCCTCCGTCGTCGGGATCATCGGCAACAAGGGCCAGGCGAATTACGCCGCGAGCAAGGCGGGGCTCATCGGCCTGAGCAAGTCGGTCGCCAAGGAACTCGCCTCGCGCAACATCCTCTGCAACGTCGTCGCGCCCGGCTTCATCAAGACGGACATGACCGACGCGATGAGCGATGCGGCCGTGACGTCGCTTTTGGCGCAGATCCCCCTCGAACGCTTCGGTTCCACCGCCGACGTGGCGGCCCTGGTCGCCTTCCTCTCGTCGGACCATGCGTCGTACATCACTGGGCAGGTATTGACGGTCGATGGCGGGATGGTGATGTAGCGGGCCGCGACTATATTTCCCCCGTGCGCACACCGCGCATTTCTCCCCCTGCGTTTCCCACCGTTCCACCCTTACGGAGCATCTCCGCATGGCCGACCACACCGCGAAGGTCAAGGACATCATCGAGAAGGAACTCGGCGTCGAGCGCGAGAAGCTCACGGACGGCGCGAGCTTCATCGAGGACCTTGGCGCCGACTCGCTCGACATTGTCGAGCTCGTCATGGAATTCGAGAAGGAGTTCAACGTCGACATCCCGGACGAAGACGCCGAGAAGCTGCGCACCGTGGGCGACGCGATCGGCTACCTGAACGCGAAGATCGGCTGACCGGTGGGATCCCTCGAGCGCCGAGTCGTCATCACGGGTGCCGGATGCGTCACGTCGGTCGGTAATGACGTGGCGACGTCGTGGGCGGCAGTGCTCGCCGGCAAGTCCGGGGGAGCTCCCATCACGCGTTTCGACGCGTCGGCGTTCAAGGTGCGATTCGCTTGTGAGGTGAAGGATTTCAATCCTTCGGCGTACATGGACAAGAAGGAGATCAAGCGTTCGGACCTGTACACGCAGTACGCGATGGCGGCGTCGGTGCAGGCGATGAACGACGCGGGCCTCGGCGAGGGCAAGGGCTACGTGCCCGAACGCCTCGGCGTGGTGATCGGCTCGGGCATAGGCGGCATCGCGACGTTCGAGGAGCAGTGCCGCGTGTACTTCACCACCGGCCCCAACCGCATCTCGCCGTTCTTCGTCCCGATGTTCATCGGCGACATCGCGGCGGGTGTGGTTTCGATGCGGTTCCAGGCGAAGGGTCCGAACTACGCCACGCAGTCGGCGTGCGCGACGAGCGCGCATGCGATCGGCGATGCGTTCCGCATGATTGCCTACGGCGATGCCGACCTCATAATCGCCGGCGGCTCGGAAGCGGCGGTCTCGCCGATGTCGATCGGCGGCTTCGGCAACATGCAGGCACTCTCCACGCGTAACGAGTCGCCCGCGACTGCATCGCGTCCGTTCGACGCGACCCGCGACGGCTTCGTGCTCGGTGAAGGCGCTGGCACCGTGGTGCTCGAGGAGTACGAGCATGCGAAGGCCCGCGGCGCGCAGATCTACTGCGAAGTGGTCGGCTACGGCGCGACCGGCGACGCGTACCACCTCACCGGCCAGCCCGAGGACCATGAGGGTCTGCAGCGCGCGATGCGCCGCGCCCTCGAGGACGCAGGGCTCACGCCGGCGGACATCCAGTACGTGAATGCGCACGGCACGTCCACGCCGTTGAACGACCCGAACGAGATCCGCGCGATCAAGAAGGTCTTCGGTCCGCACGCGACGGGACTCAACGTGAGCTCGACGAAGTCGTCGACCGGGCACATGCTTGGCGCGGCCGGCGCGGTCGAGGCGATCTTCACGGCGCTGGCGATCCGCCACGGCATCATCCCGCCGACGATCAACCTCACGTCGCCCGACCCCGAGTGCGATCTCGATTGCACGGCAAACGAGCCGGTCCGGCGCGATGTGCACGCCGCACTCTCCAATTCCTCTGGCTTCGGCGGTCACAACGCCAGTATCGCGTTGCGACGCGTCACCGGGTGACATCATGACGTCAGTGGCGAACGCGCTGTCGATCCCCTTCGAGCGCATCGCCGATCCTGCCGTGCGCACCGTGGCGGAGAAGGTGGCCGCCGGCACGCGCCTCACGCAGTCCGATGGCGTGACGCTCTTCGGCTCCCGCGACCTCACAGGCGTCGGCATGCTCGCCGATGCCGTCAATCGCGCAAAGCACGGCGACCGCGTGACCTTCGCGTCGAACCAGCACATCAACCCGACCAACATCTGCACGCTGCGCACGACCTGCCTGTTCTGCGGGTATGCGCGGCTTCCGAAGGAAGAGGGCGCCTACCGCTACTCGCTCGAGCAGGTGATGGACGAGGCGCGCCAGGCGAAGGAAGGGCTCACGCGCGAGTTCCACATCGTGGGCGGGCTCGACATGCAGGCCGGCCTCGAGTACTACACGACGATGTTCCGTGCGCTCAAGGCCGAGCTGCCGCACGTGCACATCAAGGCGCTCACCGCGGTCGAGATCGCGCACATCGCGCGCATCGAGAAGCTCTCGTGGACCGAGGTGCTCATCGCGCTGAAGGAAGCGGGCCTCGACACGATGCCCGGCGGTGGCGCGGAGACCTTCAGCGCTGCCGTGCGCGAGGAGATCGCCCGCAAGAAGCTCGGCGCCGCCGACTACATCGGTGTGCACCGCGCGGCACATGAGCTCGGCATCCGCACCAACTGCACCATGCTGTACGGCCACGTGGAGTCGCACGCCGACCGCATGGAGCACCTCCAGACGCTGCGCGACCTGCAGGATGAGACCGGCGGGTTCCTCGCCTACATCCCGCTCGCGTATCACCCCGACGACAACGAACTCGGCAAGAAGCTCGGACGGCAGGGCATCGCGACCTCAGGCGTCGACGACCTCAAGAACCTCGCCGTCGGCCGGCTCTTCCTCGACAACTTCGAGCACATCAAGAGCCACTGGATCATGGTCACGCAGGCCCTCTCGCAGATCTCGCTGCACTACGGGGTCAACGACCTCGAGGGCACTGTTGTGCGCGAGAAGATCTATCACGCCGTCGGTGCGCAGACGAGCCAGGCGATGTCGCTCGATGCGCTGACGAAGCTCATCCGCGGCGCCGGCAAGGTGCCCGCCGAACGCGACTCGTTCTACAACGTGCTGCGCACGTTCGAGGAAGAGCAGGCAGAAGGGGGGAAGGGTGGTGAGCGTGGCGGCGAGAAGGTGACGAGCGCGATCGCAGGCGCAGCGTGATGAAGTTCCCTTCCACCTTCCACCTTCCACCTTCGACCGGTAGTTAGTCGTGCGCCTCGGCCGCATTCCCTACATCAACTGCTTCCCGGTGTACGGGGCGGTCGATCGTGGCATCGTGCCGCTCGATGCCACGCTGGTGGACGGCGTGCCGACGGCGCTGAACCGGATGATGGCCGAGGGCACGCTGGAC
>JANOTV010000219.1:0-2378 GCA_031416495.1 Gemmatimonadota bacterium | reverse complement strand
ATCCCGGTCTGCATTGGTGGATTCGCTCATCAGCTCATCTGGCTCTCGCTTCCGCGGGCGTGGTCAGGCTTCGCTAGGCGCCTCACGGCCTTCGTGAGCACACCGCTCATTCCGGTGGCGGTTGTGGTCGCGTGGGGAGGGCCAATTGTGCGACTGGCACCAATCTGGATACCAATCGTGATGTCGCTTGCGCTCTACGTGGTACTCCTACGGCCTTCGGAGGAGGCGCAGGCCGAGGTTCTCGCGTGAGTATTCACCGGCAACAAGTGCACTGCCTAACCCGCGCGTTGAGCAGCGGGCGCTGTCGCCCGTCAGCTCCAACGCAGGTTGGGCACGTCGCCCGGCGAATGTCGTTCCCTCGGTACCGTGAGCAGGTGACCTTGGAGCCCGACCGGGTTCGCCTGCTGTCTTTACCGGCTCACGGGATAGGGCGCGACGAACTCGAAGGTGAAGACCCGGCGGATTCTCGTCATATCACGGGCGTTCGCCGTCACGAGCGCGGCGCCATGCTCTCGGCACGTGAACGCGAGCAGCACGTCGAATGCGAAACTGCGGGGAACCTGTGCGAGCGCCAGGCCGTCGCGATCCCGCAACGCCGCCAACGTGCGACCCAAGGCATCCCACGCCGCCGCGCTCGGTGCCAGGATGCGCTCGTGACGAGCGAAGGGGCCGAGCAGGCGACCCTCAATGACGCGGCGATCCCGAACCGACCGCGCCCCGGCCCGGAGCTCCGCGGCAACGACGGAGCTGACGTGAAGTCCGGGCGCCGCCCAGGCGACGAACTCCTGCAACGCCGCGAGCGCCCGCACATCCCGGCTGGCGTCGATGTAGCAGTTGGAGTCGAGCAGATACTTCCGCACGCTACGCGCGCGACTCGAGTTCCAAACCCGCGAGCGCTCTGACCCCCGCCTGCACCGCGGCGCCGAACGCGACGAGATCGAGGGCCCGCTCGACCGTCTCGCGCTCGGTCGCCGCGCCGAGGACGGCCTGGGCGCGACGCAGAGCCATCGGGTCCAGCCAGAACTCCTTGCGGACCTTGCCGTGCCGTCCGGTCGGCCGAGATGATGGGCGCTTCGTGCTGGACATAGGAGCCTCGCGTGAACGTGTACGTAAAAGATATGCCGTGTGTCCGTACGAACGCAAGTGGCGTCCGGCGGTTGTACTTGCCCGGTCATCGGACGCCAGCCTACATTCGCCGGAGCTGGGAGCGGGAGGCGGCTCTACGGACGAATCTGGCACTACGACCCGAGAAGGGGTCCGTTCACGCAGGAAGATCCGATTGGGCTCGCGGGAGGGATGAATCTGTACGTCTACGCCGGCGGGGATCCCATAAATTTCTCGGACCCCTTCGGGCTGTGCCCAGAGTGGAAGACCTTCGTACCGTGTATCAGCCCGATCGCGTCGCCAATGAGGCCCGCCAACTCATCGGAGCCCAGCGGCGTGGGTGGAAGTGAGTTCGGGTTGACGCGAAGCCAAGGGACGCAGTTCCACAACGGCTTCGATCACGCTGCGGAAGCGGGAACGGCGATCGTAGCTCCGGGAGACGCTACAGTCACTGCAGGACGGAGTAAGACCGGCGGCAACTTCCTCGTGATGGATCTCGGCAACGGGACCAGCGTCACCGTCCTGCATGCGGAAGGGTTCGACGCCGGACTCGAAGTCGGCAAGTCCGTGAACGTGACGGCGGGGACGCAAGTCGGCAGGGTCGGTCGAACAGGGAACGCGGCTACGTCCCCACGAGGGACGCACGGCCACGTCATCACGCGTAACGGCGGCAAGGCGTGCAATCCGAGGGACTTCTTCTCGAAGGACGGTGGAGGCGGCTCATGCCAGTAGCGGACGCGCGGTGGTGGTCGCTGGCCGGGATCGTGCTCGCGATGAGCGCTTTGGCGTGCGACAGCAGGCAAGCGGAACCTCCTGCCGACACATTGGCGACGCGGCAGGGACAGCCCTGTATCGCCTCCGAACCCGCCAAGTTCCTGCTTGGTCAAGCTGGTTCGACCACAGGTGCTGTCGACCTGGAGTGCGACGGCATAGTCGATTCGATCACCGTGAGCCGCGTGAACGTGGTCGGCGTGGCAGTTGCGCAACTGCGGGTTGGTGATCGTGCGCCATATCTCTTTCGCAATCTCGACGGGGTGCCAACGCTCGTCGAAGCTGTCGACATCGACGGCGATGGGGTGCGCGATCTCCTGCTCGCGCTGATTGACGAATCGACAGTTCTGCCGCTGCTCGTTCGAGTCACTTCCAGCGAGATGCGGCAGTTCGATGAAGGTGCTCTGGACTGGCGTCAGCTCCAGTACGTCTGGGCGGAAGGTGACGATCAGGACTCATGTCTGGCGATGGTCGCACCACGCTCCGGGATCGGCGCTTCGGGT
>JANOTV010000218.1:0-12233 GCA_031416495.1 Gemmatimonadota bacterium | reverse complement strand
GCGGCAGGCGGTCCGGAGCGCGGGCACGGCGAGAACCATCGCCGAGCTCCGCGGGCAGCCCAGGGAGGCACTGCGGTGGGCGACCGTCTCGCGCGCCGCGAATCTGCGCGCCACGCCCTCGTCTGCGGTCCGTCTCGCGTTCGCACTCGACACCGCGTACTACCTCGCCGGCACGCTCGAGCGTCCCGCCGAGGCACGCGCCGCGATCGCACGCGGCCTGGCGCGAGTCCCTATGTCGCAGATCCCGGCAGCTGAACGAGACTGGGTTTCCCTCAGTCGGCTGGCCGCAGTGGTGCGGGACCCCGCCCTCGCACGACAGGCACGGGAAGGGTTCGAGCGCGACCAGGCAGCGGAGGCGCCTGACCTGGAGGGCGCACGAGCGGTTTTTGCTTCCAGTATCGCTCGCTCCGAGCAGCGCTGGAACGACGCAGTCCCGCTCCTGCAAGAGGCCGACCGTCGTTTTGCGATGGACGACCGCACCGCGATGACGTTGATCGCGCAGGCCCACGATCTCGCGGGCCGCCCTGATTCCGCCATCGTCTACTTCGAGCGCTACGTGGGCTCGCGGGATGCCTTCGGCACGATCGACGCCCAGTGGCTCGCCGGCACCCACAAGCGCCTCGGCGAGCTCTACGACGCGAAGGGTGAGGGCGAAAAGGCAATCGTGCACTTCGAGCGGTTCGTGGAGATGTGGAAGGACGCCGAGCCCGAACTCCAGCCCAAGGTGCGCGAGGTGAACGCGAAGCTGGAGCGGTTGCGCGCCAAGCGGACCGGCTGAGTCGCGAGAGAGACCCGTTCCGCCAACCACACTCTTGTCATGGACGCCCGATCCGGGCCAGCATCGCCACCGGCAGCAGGCCCGTCAGTACAATCAGCAGCGCCGCAACGGCCCCGTCCTCGTATGTGCCGCGCGCGGCTTCGCCGTACAAGTGTGTGGCCAGCGTCTCGACGCCCAGCGGCCGGAGCAGCAGCGTCGCCGGCAACTCTTTCATGCAATCCACAAACACCAGCAGCGCGGCCGCCGCCACGGCCGGGCGCAGCAGTGGCAGGTGAATGTGCCACAACCGGTGCCCAACCGACCGCCCCAGCGTGCGCGCGGCATCATCGAGCGACGGCGAGATCCGGGTCAGTCCCGCCTCCACTCCCCCAACCGCCAGCGTCAGGAACCGGACCATGTAGGCGTACACCACGGCCACGCCCGCTCCGAGCAGCAACAACCCCGTGCCCGTGCCACGCACGAACAGTGACGCCCCATCGATGAGGGCGTCGAGGCTGGTGATGACAGGGAGTATCCCGATCGCGAGCACCGTGCCGGGCAGCGCGTAACCAATCGATGCCGTGCGGCTGAACAGGCCGGAGGCGCGCCCCGGGTGCACGCGCGTGGCGTACGCCACCACGATGCCGCAGGCCACCGTCAGCACGGTGGCCACGGCCGACAGCGCCAGCGTGTTCAGGGTCTCGTCCAGAATCGCCCGGCCCACGCCCGCCGCGCGCACGCGCACCACGGCCGCATGGACCAGGTAGCTGGCCGGGATCAGAAAGCCGATCGCCACGGGTGTGGCGCAGACCAGCCACGCGCCCGCGGCGCCGGCCCCGTACAGCCGCTGCGGCACCAGGGGACGCGGATGCTGCGCGTCGTTGGTGTAGCGACGCTGGCGACGGACGTAGCGCTCCGCCAGCACGAGCACCACGATCACCGACACCATCGCCAGGGTCAGTTGCGCGGCGCCTGCCAGATCCGACCGCGTCACCCAAGTGGAATAGATCGACACGGTGAGGGTGCGCACGCCCAGGAACTCGGACGCGCCAATGTCGTTGAGCGTTTCAAGCAGCACCAGGATCACACCGGACGCCAACGCGGGACGCGCCAGTGGCACGGCCACGCGCAGGAACAACTCACGGTGGCCGGCGCCGAGCGTCCGCGCCACCTCCACGAGGTTGGCCGCCTGCATCATGAACATCGCCCTGGTCGCCAGGTAGACGTACGGGAAGAGCACGAAGCCAAGCAGCAGGATGCATCCGGTCATGGACCGGATCTCGGGCAGCCGGAAATCGCGTGGCGAGTCGTAGCCGAGAACGGCGCGCAGGGTGTTCTGCACGGGACCAACGGGGTGCAGAATGTCGAGGTAGGCGTACGAGATGACATAGGTGGGAACGGCGAGTGGCAGCAGCAAGGCCCACTCGAACACGCGACGGCCGCGAAAATCGAACGCCGTCACGAGCCACGCCGTGCTTGTGCCGATGGCCGCCGCGAGTACGCCGACACCGGCCAGCAGGACGAGCGTGTCGCGCATCGCCGCCGGCAGCACGTAGGCCAGCAGATGGTCCCACAGGCTGTCGGACCCCCGCGCCGCCGCAACGGCCAGCGACGCCACGGGCAGCGCCGCCAGCAGCGCCACCACGCCCGACGCGGAGATCCAGGGGCGCCACGCGCGGGCGTGGAGCGCCACGCGCGGCGCGCCCGAATTCAACGATCGAATCCGACTTTGTCCACCAACCGGCTCGCAGCCGCGCGGTGGCGCGCAATGTCGGTGAGCGGCAGCGCGTCCACCTTCAGAGTGCCGAGCGCCGCGATCAGGGGATGAACGGGCGCACCGGGCGTCACGGGGTACTCGAAGTTCGCCTCGGCATAGATTTTTTGCGCGTCATTCGACACCAGGTACTCGAGCAGGCGGACGGCCGCGGCCCGATTGGGCGAATAGCGCGCTACCGACGCGCCCGAAATATTCACATGGGTGCCGCCGTTTTTGAAAGTCGGCAGCACCACTTTGATCGCAGAGCCCCACTTCACCTGTTCGGGGCCGCCGGCGCCGCTCCGCATCAAGCCCACGTAGTAGGAGTTGGCGACGCCGATGTCGCATATGCCGCCCATGATGTCACGGGCCACGTCGCGATCGCCGCCGGTGGTCGGCCGCGCCAGGTTGGCCTTGATGCCGCGCAGCCACGCCTCGGTGGCGGCCTCACCGTGCTTGGCGATGTGCGCGGCAATCAACGCGGTGTTGTACGGATGCTGTCCGGCGCGGATGCACACCTTGCCCTTCCACTTCGGGTCGGCCAGCTCTTCGTACGAGAACGCGGTCATCGGTAGCGCCGGGTGGACGTAGAGCACGCGCGCCCGCAGCGACAGTGCGAACCATTCGCCCCTCGCGCCGCGCAGGTTCGATGGAATGGCGCCCTCGAGCGCGGACGATGACACGGGCTGCGTCAGCCCCTTCTCGACCAGGTCCAGCAGGCTGCCCAGGTCCACCGTCATGAGCACGTCCGCGGGCGACCGCGTGCCCTCGGCCGCCACGCGTTCGGCCAGTCCGTCCTTCATGAAGATGGTGGTCACCTTCACGCCGGTGGCCTTGGTGAACGAGTCGAGCAACGGCTGCATCAGCCCGGGTTCTCGCATGGTGTAGAGGTTCACCTCCTGCGCCGCGGCCGCGCCTGTTGACGACACCAACACGCAGGCGGCCATCGCCGCGTGCACCAGATGCAACTTCGACATGATCATGACGCCTGCTCCAGAACGGGGTTGTCGGCCTCGCGTGGCACCACCACCGCATCGGCCGTATCGATCGTGAGACACACCCTGACTCCCGGCTGCAGCCGCAGCCGACCGGGCGCCTGCAGCACCAGCACACAGGCAGCGTCGTCCAGTTGCACCAGGACCCGATCGCGCGCGCCAGTGATGGACTTCACCACCGTGGCCGACAGGCCGCTCGTGGTCACGCGAAGGTGCTGCGGACGGATGCCCACGCTCGCGAGAGCCCCATCGGGTAGGCCTGGTGCCGCAAAGCGGCCGATGGGCGTGTGCAGCTCGCCGCCGCGGCATTCGCCGTCGATGGTGTTGATCTCGCCGAACACGCGCGCCGCATCGACGTTCACCGGGGTCGCATAGAAGTCTTCGGGAAGGCCGCATTGCACGAGGCGGCCCTGATGCAGCAACGCGATGCTGTCGGCCACGCGCAGCGCCTCCGCAGGATCGTGCGTCACCACCAACGTGGTGGTGCCGGTGTCGCGCAACAGGCGCACGGTGTCCTGGCACACCTGGTCGCGAAGGCGGCTGTCGAGGCTTGAAAACGGCTCGTCCAGCAGCAGCACGTGCGGACGCGGCGCGAGCGCCCGCGCGAGGGCCACGCGCTGCCGCTCGCCTCCAGACAGCATATGCGGATAGCTCGTGGCATGACGCTCGATCCCCACGCGCTCGAGCATGGCCTGCACGGCGCCGTCCACCACGCCGCGGCCGGCGCCGCGAAGACCAAACGCCACGTTCGCTGCGACGGTGAGATGCGGGAACAAGGCATAGTCCTGGAACACCATGCCCACCTGCCGCCGTTCGGGCTCCACAAACCGGCCCGGCCCCGCCACCTCGACGCCGTCGATCAGCACCCGGCCCGACGTGGGCTGCGCCACGCCGGCAATCAGCCGCAGCACCGATGACTTGCCCGAACCCGACGGCCCAAGGAGACACACGATCTCGCCGGGCGCGACCGACAGCGACAGGTCATCCACGGCGCGCACCCGGCCAAAGTGAAGGCTCACGCCTTCCAATGCCAGCTTGTGGCCGGGTGACGGCGACGCGGCGGGGTCAGCGGCGAACAGGGGCGCGGGGTGACGGTTCACGGTTCAATGATAATCAGTCTCAAGTGCTCAATTGAGCCGGGGCGTAGAAGTATGGGCGACGCTGCACGCCGCGCACGATCTTTATCGGGCTAGATCCTCGTAGTCGGCCGGCGTGTCCACGTCGCGCAGGAGGTCGGCCGGCCAGTCCAGCCACACCGCCTCGTCGCGATGCGCCTGCACCACAGCCTTGCCGCATCCCTCTCCATTCCAGGCGCAAAGCTCCGGCCAGAGCGCCCGCCGGAAGAGCAACGGCGGCGCGGGGACGAGATCCTCTCCATATCGAGATACCACGAGCGGTGCGCTGGTGCCATCGGCGGCGTCCACGACGGCACGGACCATCTCCGACGTCACATGCACCATGTCGCTCAGCATCACCACTGCGGCGGGCACACCGGGCCCGAGCGCGCGGAGTCCCGCGTGCAGCGAGGCACTCGTCGGGCCGCTCGGATCGTGACTCACGGCGAACTGGCAGTCGAGGCCGACGAGCGCCTCCCGCACGCGCGCTCTCTCGTAGCCAAGGACGACGACGACGCGGGAGAGCCCCGCCTCGAGCGCGCGTCGCGCGGTGCGACGAACCATCGGCTCGCCATCCACGTCGAGCAGCAGCTTGTTGACGGTCTCGCCCATGCGCCGCGACGCGCCAGCGGCGAGGATGATGCCCGCGGGCCGGATGCGCCTACCCGTCGCCGGCATGGATCGGCGACCTCCGCTCCCGCAACGACCGTGCGCCACGCCCGCTGCGCACTGCCAGGATTTCCGCGAGCACCGACAGCGCTACCTGTTCCGCTCCGTCCGTGCCGATGTCGAGGCCCACCGGTCCGAAGATCCTCGACTCATCCACGGGACCCTCTGCACGCAGAATGCCGATGATGCGCTCGGTGCGCTGGCGCGGGCCGAGCACGCCGAGGTATCGCACGGGACTCCGCAGCAGCGCGCGGAGGTACTCGGTGTCGTCCGCGAAGTGATGCGTCATCACGACCGCGAAGCCGTCGTCGTCGAGTACCACGCGTTCGCTCAGGCGCGCCGCATCGGTCTCGACGAGTCGCACCGTCTTCGGGAATCGCTCCGGTGCGAGCAACCCAGGCCTGCGATCCGCCACGATCACGCGGAATCCCACGTCGTCGGCAAGGCGCGCGAGGTGCCGCGCATCGTCGCCAGCGCTCACCACGAGCAGTCGCGGCGGGGGGATCATCACATCCACGAACACTGCGATGCCCGCGCGCTCCACGAGCTGCGAACTGCCGGCCGCGATCCACTCCGCGGCCTCCTCGCCGGTCACGACGACGCGAGGCGCCTCGCCCGCGAGCAGGTCGAGCCGCGTCATCACCACGAACGGCACCTCGGCGTCGATCAACCCACGCTCGAGCTCGCGATCGGTGTGCACGGGCTCGATGAGTATGTCCACCTCGCCCTCGCAGCCGACGCCAAGGTCCCACGCCGCGATCTCGTTCGCGCCGCCGCGATACGAGCGGCGCTCGGCGACGCCGGAGTGCATGACGCGGCGCGCGACCTCACGCACGTCCTCCTCGAGGCATCCACCACTCACGTTGCCGGTGATGCACTCGTCCTCGCCGACGACGAGCTTCGCGCCTTCATGACGGTACGCCGAACCCCGCACGCGCACGACCGTCGCCAGCGCCGCGCGCGTGCCCTCACGCCGCAGCGCGGCGATCCGCTCCAATACCTGTCGAGTCTCCATCCACTGCTTCATCGCCGTCGCTCAGCCCCACGAAAGGTCGTGCTTGCTCAGCGGCAGCGAGCGGATGCGCTTGCCCGTCGCCGCGAAGATCGCGTTGACGAGCGCGGGTATGACCGGAGGCAGCGCCGGCTCGCCCATGCCCGTCGGCGGGAACTCCGTCGTGCGGAAATGCACCTCCACCGGCGGCGCCTGTGTGAGGCGGAGCAGCGGGAAGGTGTCGAAGTTGTCCTGCACCGCGCGGCCACCTTCGATGGTGATCTCCTGCGCGAGCGCTTCGCTGATGCCGTCGAGCACCGAGCCCTGCACCTGGTTGATGGCACCGCTCGGATTGATGATCTGGCTGCCCACATCCCCCGCCGCCCACACCTTGTCGATGGTGAGCACGCCGGCGCGCGTCACGGTGACTTCGACGACTTCGGCGAAGTAGCCGCGATGACTGAAGTGGAAGGCGACGCCCATGCCCTTCCCGCGCGGCAGCGTGCGCTTGCCCCAACCCGACTTCTCCGCGACGAGATCCAGCACGCCGCGCATGCGCTCGGCGTTCATCGGCATCGGCGGCGGCGGACCCGGCTGGCCCGGCTGGCCCGGCTGCGGCGCTGGCTGCGGCGCTGGCGGCGGCGTCAGTTGCGCGAGCAGCTCACGACGGAACTGCACCGGGTCCTTCCTGGCCGCATACGCGAGTTCATCGATGAACGACTGGAAGACGAATGCGAGCGCGTTGCTGCCTGGCGCGCGCAGGAACCCCGTCGGCACACCCAGCGGCATCGTGGAGACGCCGAGCGAGAAGTTCGGGACGAACATCGCCGGGAACTCGCCGCCACTCACGTTCGCGCTGGGCGCGAAGCCGTTGCCCTCGCCGAAGCTCACGAAGTGGTCCTGCCACGCGCTGAGCTTGCCCGCGCGATCCACCGCTCCCTTGAACTTGTGGAAGCCTGCCGGGCGATAGAAGTCGTGCCTGATGTCGTCCTCGCGCGTCCACACGAGCTTCACCGGCGCACCGGCCTGACGCGCGATCCACGCGGCCTCGACCATGTAGTCGTTGTTCAGCCGGCGACCGAAGCCGCCGCCGCCGCGGACGATGTGGATCGCGATGTCGGCCTCGGCGATCCCGAGCGTCCGGGCGACGAGCACGCGGCCCGACTGTGGATTCTGCGTCGGCGCCCAGATCTCCATCTTGCCGTCGCTGAAGTGCGCCGTGCAGTTCTGCGGCTCGAGCGTGGCGTGCGCGAGGAACGGATACTCGTACGTCGCCTCCACCACGGTGCCGCTCGCGAACGCCGCATTCACGTCGCCGTCGTTGCGCAGCGAACGCTGTGGCGTGCCCGCGAAGAACTCATCGGCCTTCGCCTTGAACGACGCCGAGCTCTGCGCCGATGTCGGATGCTCGGCCCACCTGACACGCAGGCGCTGGCGCGCGGATCGTGCCGCCCACCAGCTGTCGGCGACGATCGCCACGCCGCCGAGGAGTCCGCTCAACTGCGTGCCGCCATCGACCACGAAGGCATGCTTCACACCCGGCAGCGCCTTCACTTCATCGATATACGCGCTCGCGACCTTCGCCGCGAACACCGGCGCCTTCTCGAAGACGGCGTACAGCATGCCGGGCACGGTGACGTCGATGCCGAAGAGTGGCTGGCCGGTCACGATCTTCTTGTTGTCCACTCCGCCGATCGCACGGCCGATGATCTTGAAGTCCTTCGGATCCTTGAGCTTGACGCTCGCAAGATCGGGTGCGGTGAGCGTCGCCGCCTTCTCGATGAGTTCGCCGTAGCCGAGCTTCCGGCGCGAGGCGTGATGGTGCACCGCGCCACCGCTCGTCGTGAGTTCGGACTCGGGTACGCCGAGCGTCTGCGCGGCGGCGGTGACCATCATCTGGCGTCCGGCCGCGCCGGCACGACGCAGCGGTTCCCAGTTCGTGGGCGTCGCGGTGCTTCCGCCGGCGACCTGCGAGCCGTACTTGGACGGATCGCTCATCGCCTGCTCGATGGTGATGCTCTCCCACGGGACGTCGAGTTCTTCTGCGATGAGCATCGGCAGCATCGTCTTGATGCCCTGGCCGATCTCGGGGTTCTTCGCGATGATCGTGACGGCGCCGCTGGGCGCGATGCGAATGAACGCGTTGGGGGAGAAGTCACCGGCGCTCTCTTGCGCTTCGAGCACGCCGACGTCGTTGAAGTCGAGCCAGGTGCCGAGGAGGAGGCCACCGCCCGCGAGTGTGGTGACGCGCAGGAAGTCGCGGCGCGTGCCGGTCGTGATGTGATCGCTCATTCCGCCGCTCCTATGCTTCGTTCGCGGCGATGGCCGCGGCGCGGTGGATGCCTTCGCGGATGCGCGTGTACGTCGCGCAGCGGCAGAGGTTGCCGTTCATGGCAGCATCGATGTCGGCGTCGGTCGGCTTGGGCGTCTTCGCGAGCAGCGCGGCGGCGGACATCAACTGGCCGGCCTGGCAGTATCCGCACTGCGGCACGTCGAGCTCCTGCCATGCCTTCTGCAGGGCGTGCGTGCCTTCGGGATTCAGCCCTTCGATGGTCATCACCGAGGCGCCCTGCACGGCCGTCGCGGGCAGCACGCACGAACGCGTCGGCGCGCCGTTGATGTGCACCATGCATGCGCCGCACTGCGCCACGCCGCAGCCGAACTTCGTGCCCTTGAGGTCGAGCATGTCGCGCAGCACCCAGAGCAGCGGCATGTCGGCGGGGACGTCAACCGTGCGGAGCGTCCCATTGACCGTGAACGTGACCTTCATTTGCGGTGCGGCTCCGAGAGGGGGGTCGGTGTCAACATCGCACTGGGTTACGTCACCCGCAACGGAGTGGAACGTTGCCCTATGGCGCTGTCGTCCTGTATACGCCGGTCACGGCGGCAGCGTTCGCGAAGAACACCATCGGCTCGGTGCTGGTGAACTGCAGGGAGTTGTTCACCGCGACGGAGAAGTTGCGCGGACGCAACGTGGACGTGAACGCGTACGCATTGCCCACGAGCGCCCATGTGCCCTCGTCCACCACGAGCTCGGCGCGGTCCAGTACACCGATGTGGAACACGCGCGTCCAGTAGCGCTGTTGCCAGGTCCCGCCGCCCACCACGACGATGCGCGCCGAGTCGAGCCGCGTCTGCTCGTCGACGAGTCCGACGAACCGGCGCGAGATCTCGGCCGGCAACGCGAGGCCGTTGGCGGTGTGCATGTACCAGGTGCCGGCTGTGAGCGGTCCCGGTGCCACCGGAGGGGTCGGACCGACCTCGTCACCACAGGCGCCCAGCGTGGCGATTGCGGCGAAGAGAAGACCAGCGGCGACTGAACGGAACGACGGGCGAGTTGTGGTCATCTGGGGGCGGGTTTGGGTCCTCCTAGAATACGCTCCACGACGCCGAACGTTTCTCACGAATGTCTGCCGTGGCGCCTGTTCTGCCCACATGGCAGCTTTCCGCCCACGCTCCATGCGCCCATTCGACCTCAGCGTCCTTCTTGGCTGGTGGCCCTACGCCGTCGGTGTCGCGATCGCCCTCATAGATGTGGCGGCGAGCGCGCACGTTGTCGTGCGCAAGCGGGATGTGCGGGCGGCGATCGGCTGGGTGGGTCTCATCTGGCTCGTGCCCGGCGTCGGCGCCTTCCTCTATGCGCTGCTGGGCGTGAACCGCATCAGCCGCCGCGCGACGGAGCTGCACCGTACCCGTCGCCGCCTCGCGCTCTCGACGCCGAGCGCCCTGAGCATCGCGCATCCGGGGAGTTTCTCCACCATCTCGCCGGCCATGGCACCGCTCGCGCGGCTCGCCGAGGCGATGAGCGGACGGCCCCTGCTGAGTGGCAACAGCGTGGAGATCCTCCAGAATGGCGACCAGGCGTATCCCGCGATGCTCGCCGCGATCGACGGCGCGCGCCGCTCGGTCGCGCTCGCGACCTACATCTTCGGGAATGATGCGGCGGGTCGTCCGTTCGTAGCGGCGCTCGCGCGCGCGAAGGAGCGGGGCGTGGAAGTGCGCGTGCTGCTCGATGGTTTCGGCGTGCGATACACCTGGCCACCGGTATACAAGGCGCTGCGGAAGGCGGGCGTGCGCACGGAGCTCTTCCTGCCAAAGTTCGCGGAGGCGGGCCTCGCGTTCTTCAACCTGCGCAACCACCGCAAGGTGCTGACCGTCGATGGCAAGGTCGCCTTCACGGGCGGCATGAACATCCAGGCGCGCAACATCCACGCCGATACGCCGCCGCGCATGGTGCGCGACATGCACTTCCGTCTCGAGGGACCGATCGTCGGGCAGCTTCAGGAGAGCTTCGCCGAGGACTGGCTGTTCACGACGCGCGAGGTGCTCGACGGCGGCCTCTGGTATCCGACGCTGATGAAGGCCGGCGAGACCACAGCGCGCGCATTCACCGACGGACCGGACGGCGACCTGGAGATCCTGCACACCGTGCTGATGGGGGCGCTCGCGGGCGCGCGCGAGACGGTGCGCATCGTCACGCCGTACTTCCTGCCCAACCAGGCGATGATCGCCGCGCTGGGCATTGCCGCGCTGCGCGGCGTAAAGGTCGACATCATCCTGCCGCGCCGCGTGAACATCCCCGTGGTGCAGTGGGCGGCGACGGCGCAGCTCTGGCAGGTGCTGCGACCCGGCTGCCGCGTGTACCTCACGCCGCTGCCCTTCGATCATGCGAAGATGATGGTGGTCGACGGCGCGTGGGCATTGTTCGGTTCCTCGAACTGGGACCCGCGCAGCCTGCGTCTCAACTTCGAGCTCGACGTCGAGTGCCACGACGTGAAGTTCGCGGAGCGGCTCGATCTGGTGATCGAGGAGCGGAAGCGCATCGGGCGCGAGATCACGCTCGCGGAGGTGGATGCGCGGCCGTTGGCGATCAAGGTCAGGGATGGAGTGGCGCGGCTGCTGTCGCCTTACCTCTAGGTGGGAGGTGGGAGGTGGAAGGTGGAAGGTCACTGCGAGACAGCTTCCACCCCACTCCCCACTCCCCACTCCCCACTCCCCACTCCTCACACCTCACGTCCCACACCTCATACCTCATACCAGTGATCATTCTCCTTCTGATTCTTGGCGGTCTCATCGCGCTGCCGCTCGTGGCGCTCGGGTTGCCGGGCACCTGGGCGTACATGGCGGCGGTCGGGCTCTGGAAGCTCACGACGGAGTCTCCGCAGATCTCGTGGACGGTGATCCTCACCGCGTTCGGTCTTGCGGCGCTCGCCGAGGGAGTGGAGTGGGTGCTCGCCTCGCGCTACACGACGAAATACGGCGGCTCGAGTCGCGCCGGATGGGGCGCGATAATCGGTGGCATCGTCGGCGCGATCGTCGGCGTGCCGGTGCCGGTGATCGGTTCGGTGATCGGCTCATTCGCGGGAGCCTTCGTCGGCGCACTGGTGGGCGAGTATTCGGTGCGCCGGGAGCACATGCACGCAGGGCGCGTGGCATGGGGCGCCGTGATCGGCCGCGGAATGGCGGTCGCCGTGAAGGTCGGGCTGATGTTGGCGATCATGATCTTGCTGGTGGTGGCGGCGTTCTA
Source organism: Gemmatimonadota bacterium (assembly GCA_031416495.1). Taxonomy (GTDB): domain Bacteria; phylum Gemmatimonadota; class Gemmatimonadetes; order Gemmatimonadales; family Gemmatimonadaceae; genus Pseudogemmatithrix. Next base: position 423 of record JANOTV010000218.1, on the reverse strand, counting down.
GTACTGCAGTTCCATGTCATGATCGGCGGGCGCGGTAGTGGGCGTCGCCAGCCGCTCTTCGCGACGCATTTGCTTGAGGCGGGCTACGACATCCGCACGGTGCAGGAGCTGCTCTGTCACCGCGACATCAGCACGGCGATGATCTACACGCACGTGCTGAACCACGGGGCGCTGGGGGTCCGCAGCCCCCTCGACGCCGTCCGCAAACCACTGCACCCTGCGCAGCATAAGACCGCGGTGCCTCGCAAGCGTGTAAAGCGCTAGAGTCTCGACGGCGAAGGAGTTGCGAGGAGGTGGGCCGGGATGGATACTTTGGATAGACGGCGCCGTTAGACAGAATCACGCAGGCGCCTAATCAACGTTATGCGTTCTGGCACTGAGATCGAGGACGTTCCGGGAGGATGAGAATGAGCGCGGCCAGAC
>JANOTV010000217.1:0-12241 GCA_031416495.1 Gemmatimonadota bacterium | reverse complement strand
GGGATACCGTGATGTTGAAAAAACACCACTGGACCTGCAGCGGCTGGGCAGCTCCAGGGACTTCGGCATAAGCGCCAAGGGTCGCTTCAACAAGGCCGGCAAGGTGCGCTATCACGTAGCGCTCGGCAACGGAGACGACATCAACAACGAGATCGACGAAGGCAAGAAGGCGATGGGGGCGCTGAGCGTCCATCCCACCAAGGGCCTCGTGCTGGAGCTATATGCGGATTACGACGCCCGCCCGGGCGATACCGACCGGGCCAACCTGCAGGCCTTCGCGGGCTATTCCAGCTCGTGGGGACGAATCGGGGGCCTAGTGGCGCGCCAGCGTCGGGCGCGCAACAATGCCCGGGAGTTGGAACTTGACATCTACTCCGGCTACCTGGTCATAAAGGCGAGCGAGAAGGTCTCACTGCTCGGCCGGTTCGACCTTATGAACGACCCGAATCCAGATGCAGGGAGGATTCCGTATCTGGCGTTCGACCCGACCGCCAAATCGAACCTCCTGATGGCAGGCGTGGACTTCGCCCTCAATGAGCGGGTACATCTTATTCCAAACCTTCAGTACGTCTTCTATGGTACGGCGGGAACCGCGGCCGCTCCGGAGAGCGAGCTAATGCTCAGAGCGACCTACTCCATCACCTTCTGAGTCGAGCAACCCACGATGCCCGAGAACCCAGCTCCCCCCAAGGCCTACACCGAGTTCGTCGAACGGTACCCCGAACTCGGATCGGCGTGGGGATTGATCGCCCAGGCTGGACATCACGGCCCGCTTGACGAACGCACTCAGCGTCTGGTTAAGCTGGGCATTGCCATGGGGGCCATGAGGGAGGGGGCCGTCCATGCCGGGGTCCGTAAGGCATTGGCGCTCGGGATCCCTCGGGAGGCCATCGAACAAGTGGTTGCGCTCGCAGGAGGCACACTCGGCATGCCGTCGACGGTCGCCGTGTACACATGGACCCGGGATGCCCTCGACGGCGATTGAACTCGGTTTCGGCTGACGCTGCACCGCTGGTGCCGCAACTGCGCGCGGTGCACGATACGATGCGCGGACCCTTGGCGGCGCGGCTCAAACGACGGCGCTTAGGGGTTGTGAGTAAATAACTGATTGATTTATCGGAGACTGCGTTGTGCAACACGGCGTGGATCTCAAGACTCTGCGTCGCAAGTACCAGGGACTCCACTCCGTGTTGACGGAGCGCTCGCGGCGCCTCTGGGCGGCGAGCGAAGCCGTGGCCCTCGGCCATGGCGGCATCGGGCGCGTCGAGCAAGCCACCGGGATTTCGCGCTCCACGATCAGCCGCGGCATTCGGGAACTCGACACCGGCGGGGCGATCCTGCCCGCGGAGCGGACGCGCCGCCCGGGTGGCGGACGGAAGCGCACGGTGGACACGGACGACCGGCTCGCCGCGGATCTCGACCGGTCGGTGGAACCCACGACGTCGGGCGATCCGGACTCGCCGTTGCGCTGGACCTCGAAGAGTGTGCGTCGGCTGGCCATCGAACTGCAGGCCCTGGGCCACACGGTCAGTTACCGTTTGGTGGCGCAGCTCCTGCATGCCGCCGACTACAGCCTGCAGGCGACTCGCAAGACGCGGGAGGGACCGCAGCATCCGGATCGCGAGGCGCAGTTCCAGTATCTCAATGACCAGGTGCAACGGTTTCAGCGGCAGCATCGTCCGGCGATTTCGGTGGACACGAAGAAGAAGGAACTCATTGGCGATTTCAAGAACCCCCGGACGGGCATGGCGACCAAAGGACCGCCCCGAGGCCGTGCGGGTGCATGATTTTCTCATCAAGGAGCAAGGCAAGGCGGTGCCGTACGGCGTCTACGACCTCGCGCGCAATGCAGGCTGGATCAGTGTCGGCATCGATCATGACACGGCCAGCTTTGCGGTACACGCGATTCGCCGGTGGTGGAACCGGATGGGACGGAACGCCTACCCGGACACCACGGCGTTGTTGATCACGGCCGATGCGGGCGGCAGCAATGGCTCGCGGGTTCGCCTGTGGAAGTGGGAGCTCCAGCAGTTCGCAATCGCACCGGACTCACGATCACGGTCTGCCATTTTCCGCCCGGTACGAGCAGGTGGAACAAGATCGAGCACCGCTTGTTCTCGCACATCGCCATGAACTGGCGGGGCACGCCGCTCGTCGATCTCGCGACGAGCAGATGGCGCGGATCCAGCTCAAGCCCCATACGTTTCACGGCGACTGGAACTACACCATTCGGCCGCGGGCCAGGGCACATTGAGTCAGTTGTTCAGGCAGTGACAGCCGGATGGAACCCGTCAGACCCTGAGGCATTAACTATTATCCCGATCTGGCATCCAACTCGGTGAACGCGCGTTGGCACCCACCCGGCAGCGCGATAACCGGCCCGCAGTGGCCACGGAGGAACAGTATATGCTTCGCAGATTGATGATGATCCCCACCCTTGCAGCGGCACTTGTGCTCACGGCGTGTGAGAAGTCGCCCACCGGTGCCGACGCGGCGACCTCGGACGACTACGCACTCCTGATGTTCGGAGAAGCGGGAGCTTCGCTCGAAGGGACGATGGGCGCGCAGCACCGCGATGGCCCGTTTGACGGCCGTTCCGGCGGTCCGCGTCTTCCGGACGCACTCGCCCTGACGGCCGAGCAGCGCGCGGCGATCGAGGCACTCCGGACGGCGTTCCGCACCGAACACGCGGCTGAACTGGATGCGATGAAGGCGATCTTCGAGCGGGCCCGCGCGGCGCGGCTCGCGGGTGCGACGCGCGAGGCAGTGCACGCGATCCTGGCGGAAGCGCGTCCGATCGGTCTCTCCCTCCGCGAGGATGTATGGGCCCTGCATCTGGCCGTCCGTGCGGTATTCACGCCCGCGCAGCTCGCGTGGATCGCGGCGAACCGTCCGCAGATGCCGCACCGACCGATGGCACCGCGACCGTAACTGCAGTTGTTGAATGCACGAAGGGGCCCGGCGGATCGCCGGGCCCCTTCGTTGTTCTCCCCCTGAAGGGTGAGGTGTGATGTGACCGCCACACTCTCCCTCATCCTCGGACCCTCTTAGGGCACCATCGGCACCGCATGCTCTTCCGTCTTCGGACGCTCGGGGAACTTGAACCAGCCCGACATCTTCTCACGCCACTGATCGAAGATCTCGTAAACGGTGGGGATCACAAGCAGCGTCAGGAACGTCGAGGTGATGACGCCGCCGATGATCGCGCGACCGAGCGGAGCGCGGAAGTCGGCACCCTCGCCGATGCCGAGCGCCACCGGTGTCATGCCGGCGATGAGTGCCATCGTCGTCATGAGGATCGGCCGCAGTCGCACGCGCCCGGCCTCGATGATCGCCTCGCGTCGGCCCATGCCCTGCTCCTGGCCCCACTTCGCGAAGTCGATGAGCAGGATCGCGTTCTTCGCCACGATGCCCATCAGCAGGATCACGCCGATCATCGACATGATGTTGAGCGTGTCGCCGGTGATCAGCAGTGCGAGCACCACGCCGATGAGCGAGAGCGGCAGCGAGATGAGGATCGCGATCGGCTCGAGGAACGAGCCGAACTGCATCACGAGGATGAGGTACATCAACAGCAGCGCGATCCCGAGCGCCGCGAGGATGTCGCCGAACACTTGCGCCTGGTCGCGCACCTCGCCGCCGAACGACCAGCGCACACCCTGCGGGATGTTCAACCGTGCGAGACCGTCGGTCACCTCGCTCGACACTTCGCCGATGGAGCGGCCCGACACGTTCGCCTGCACGACGATGACATTGTCACGGTCGAGATGGCTGATCTTCGCCGGTCCGAGCCCCTGCGTGATGGTCGCGAGCTGGCCGAGCGGCATCATGCGCGCCGGCGTGTTGCCCTGGCCGCCGACGGAGATCGGCAGCCGCTCGATGTCGCTGATGCGCGTGCGCGACTCCGGCGCGAGCCGGACGCGGACCTTGCGGTTCTCACCGCTCGGATCGATCCAGTCGCCGGCATCGACACCGGCGAACGCGGGCCGCAGCGACTGCGCGAGCTGGCCCACCGTCACGCCGAGCGAACCGGCGAGCGAACGGTTGAGCGTGATCTCGAGCTCGGGCTTCTGGCCCTTGGTCGAGAGCGACACGTCCACCGCGCCCGGCGTCGCGCGCACCATCGTCAGCACCGAATCGGCGGTCGCCTGCAGCTGCCGCGAGTCGTTGCCGCGCAGTTCGAGCTGCAGCTGCTTCACCGCACCGCCGAATCCGCTCGTGAACACCGCCACCGTTGCGCCGCCGATCTGCCGGACCTCGTCGCGCAGCGCGGCGCCCAGGTCGTCCTGCGATATGCGGCGCGTCGCCTTCTTCGTCATGCGCACGTACACGGAGCCGACGTCCACGGCGCCGAGCGCCTCGGACGGATCCATGCCGCCGCCGGCACCGATGGTCGTGAAGGTGTAGCGCACCTCCGGATGCGCGCGCGCGAGACGCGCGGCTTCCTCGGTCTTGAGTCGCGTGTACTCGAGGTTCGATCCCGATGGCGTCTCCACCTGGATCACGAGCTCGGAGTTGTCCGTGATCGGCACGAAGCCGAAGCCGCCGAACGTCACCTGCAGCCAGAGCGCGCCGAAGAGGCTGCCGCCGGCGAGCAGGATCATCGCGGCACGGTGATCGAGCGCCCAGCCGATCACGCGCGTGTAGCGCTCCGCCTGCCTGTCGAACCAGTCGTTGAACTTCGCGAGCTTGCGCGAGATCCAGCTGCGATGCTCGTTGGACTCGATCTCCGGATCCGGCCAGTACGCCGAGAGCATGGGGTCGAGTGAGAAGGAGACGAACAGCGAGACGAGCACCGCGCACGCGATCGTGAGCGCGAACGGCTTGAACCACTGGCCCGACAATCCGTACATGAAGCCGATCGGCACGAACACCGCGACGATCGAGAACGTCGTCGCGGCGACCGCGAGTCCGATCTCGTCCGTGCCCTCATGCGCGGCGCGGAAGTGATCCTTCCCCATCCGCACATGGCGCACGATGTTCTCTCGCACCACGATCGCATCGTCGATCAGGATGCCGATCGCGAGCGACAGACCGAGGAGCGACATCGTGTTGAGCGTGAAGCCGAACGCCCAGACGGCGATGAAGCTCGCAAGCACCGAGATCGGGAGCGCGAGACCGGTGATGACCGTCGAGCGCCACGAGTTGAGGAAGAGGAACACCACGAGCACCGTGAGCACCGCGCCTTCGATGAGCGTGCGCTGCACGTTGTTCACCGACGCCTCGACGCGCTCACCGGAGTTCTGCACCACATCGAGCACCGTGCCCGCCGGCAGCGTCGGACGGATCGCCTCCACCGCCTCGAGCACGCGCTCGGCCACCTGCGTGGTCGAATAGCCCTTCGCCTTCTTGATCATGATGCCGACGGCATCCCGACCATTGTAGATCGCCGCCGTGCGCGGCTCCGCGGTGCCGTCGAACGCATCGGCGACCTCGCCAAGGCGGATCGCACGGCCGCCCTTCTCGGCGACGATCAGTTGCAGGAATTCCTCGGGCGTCTCGAGCTTGCCCTTGAGACGGATCGCGCGCTCGTCGAGCATGCCGTTCAACCGACCGACCGGCACCGCGAGGTTCTGCGCCTGCAGAGCACCGACCACCTGCGCGACCGAGATGCCGGCCGCTTCCATCGCGGTCGGGCGTATCTCCACCGTGAGCTCGCGCTCGATGCCGCCGACGACCGACGCCTCGGCGACGCCGGGGATGCCGCGCAGCACGCGCGTGAGGCCCGGGTCCGCGAAGCGCGTGAGCGACGGCGCATCTAGCGCGCTCGAGTTGAGCGAGAGCTGCACGATCGGCTGATCGGCCGGATCGAAGCGCGTCAGCACCGGCTCCTTCATCTCGAGCGGCAGGTCCGAGCGGATCGAGGAGATCTTGTCGCGGATATCCTGCGAGGCCTGCTGCAGGTCCTTCTCGAAGAGGAAGAAGACCGTGATGTTGGCGAAGCCGTCCTGCGCCGAACCCAGGATGCGGTCCACGCCCGAGATCCCCGAGACTGCTTCCTCGACGCGATCGAGCACTTCACGCTCGACGACATCGGGGGATGCGCCCGGGTAGGGGATGGCGACGTTGATGATGGGCTGCTGCACGTCGGGGAACTCGTCGGTCTCGAGCTGCCAGAGCGCGAAAAGGCCGAACACGACCAGCGCCACCATCGAAACGATGGTGATGAGCGGTCGCTTGATGGCGAAATCAGAGATGAACATGAGGTGTGGTGTCCGTTGCCCGTCAGTTGCGGGTGACTGAATCGCGGGCCTGGTCGGCCTGTGCATTGACCTTGAGCAGCGTGCCGGCCGAGATGCCGAGTGCGGCACCCACGAGCACGGTGTCCCCGGCTTCCAGCCCCGAGAGGATCTCCACGCGCTCCGTCGCCTCGTCGCGCGCGCCGAGCGTCACCTGCACGCGCTCCGTGATGCCGTCCTTCAGTCGCACGACCATCGGCGTGAGTCCGCGCATGTCCACGGCGGTCGCCGGCACGGTGAGCGCATCGCGCGTGTTGGTCGCGACGCGCCCGGTGGCGAAGAGTCCGGCGACGAGATGATTGCCCGCATTCGGGATGCGCACGAACAGGCGTACCTGGCGCGTCTGCGGGTCGGCAGACGGATTGATGCTGGACACGCGACCCTCGAACAAGCGGTCGGGATAGCCGGTCACCGAAAACCGCACCGGCGCGCCGATGCGGATCTCGCTGAGTTCCTCGGCAGGCACCGCGGCTTCGAGGCGCATCGTGGAGGGATCGACCACCGAGAACAGCGGCGCACCCGGCGTGACGACATCGCCCGGGTTCACCATGCGCTCGCTCACCACACCGTCATACGGCGCGAGCACATTGGTCGCATCGAGCTGCTTCTGGGCCGAGGCGAGCCGCGCCTTCGCATCGTCGAGCATCGAGATCGATGACTGGTTCGCGCGGCGGGCGTTCTCGACGTCACGGTCGGAGATCGCACCGGCGGCGGCGAGCTTCATCGCGCGCTCGAGTTCGCGTGTGCCGATGTCCGCCGACGTCTGCGCGGCGGTGAGTCCCGAGCGCGCGGAGAGATGGCTGTCATTGATCGCACGGTCATCGATCTTCGCGAGCGACATGCCCTTTGTGACGCGGGCACCCGGATCGACGAAGACCTGCACCACCGAACCCGGCACTTCGGCGCGGATGTTCGCCGTGCGTTCCGCGACGAGCGAGCCGGAGAGGATCGGACCGGTGGAGAGCGCCGTGCGCTCCGCGACGGCGACCGCCTCGGGACCGACGATCACCGTCACTGGCGTCGGCGCGGCCTCGGCGGCGTCATCGCCACCGCAGGCGATGACCGGGAGACTGAGGACGAGGGCGGCAAGCGGGAGCAGCCCCGCGATGCGCGACGAGCGGGACACCATGGACTTGTTCATATGGAATGCGGAGGAGGGCGTGTCGTTGGAGTTCGACGGTATGTGGACGGTGGGGCGTTTGACGGGGCGACGGCAGCAGCGCAGCATGTCAGCGGCCCCCGGTCGAGAGGGGCAGGTCCTTCAGCAATGCGATGCGAAGCCTCGCGATCTCGAGATCGCGGGCCGCCGTCACGCGCTGCAAACGCGCCTGCTCGAGCTGCACGCGCGTCTCCGTGAGTTCGAGCTGCGTGGAGATCCCCTCACTGAAGCGCACTTCGGCGATACGATATGCCTGCTCGGCCTGCGCGTCGGTGCCCGCCGAGGCGAGGTAGCTCGACTGCGCCTGCTCGAGCTGCGTGAGCGCGAGCAGTGCGTCGAGCTGCGCGCCCTCGCGTGCCTGCTGCAGTCGCTGCTCCGACTCGATCACGTTCGCCTGCGCGACCATGCGGTCACCGCCGAGGCGTCCGCCGGCGAAGATCGGGAACGACATGCCGAGCGAGACCGTCCAGTTGGGGAAGAAGAGGTCGAGCGCGCTCGGAAGGAACGTGCCCTCCGGCGGATATGCGAAGCGCTGATAGGTGGACGTCAGCTGGATCGACGGCAGTCGCGCCAGGCGTGCCGCGCGCAGGGCGGAGCGCTGCGCGTCCAGCTGTGCCGCGGCCTGCAGCACCGTCGATCGCGCACTCACGCTCGTGTCCGGCGTGAGCGAACGGTCATCGGCGAGCGTGACGGCGCTCATGAGGTCCGAGACGACGGTGGAGTCGTCGCGGATGGGGGTCGTGAGCGCGAGCGGCGCCGCGAGCGGAAGGTCGAGCAACTGCTTGAGACGCAGGAAGGCGGTGGTGCGATTGCCGCGCGCCTGGATCACCAGCGGACGCTGGTTGTCACGCGCGACACGCGCGCGGAGTAGGTCGAACTCCGCGGCTGTGCCGAGCTGGCGCGCGAGCTCGGTCTGCCCGAGCGAACGCTCGGTGAGCACGAGCGACGACTCGGCGATCGCGAGCATGCGGTCGGCGGCGACGGCATCGAAGTACGCCTGCGCCGCGTCGAGCGTGGCCTGCGCCTGCGAGGACGTCAGCCCGATCTCCGCGGCGCGCCGCGCCGCGTCGGCACCGGCGCGCGCTGCGCCCACGCGACCCGCCGTGTAGATGTTCTGCGTCGCATTCAGCTGCAGCAGCGCCGTGTTCGGAGCGGCGAATATGCGCGCGATGGGGGAATCCTCGATGCCACCACCACCGCCCGTGCCGCCCGTGTCCGACGCGAAGCGCTCGGAGATGGCCTGGAACTGGTTCTGGATCGCGCGCTGGTAACTCGCGACTCCAGTGAGCTGCGGCAACAACTGGCTGTTGGCCTGTCGCTGCTGGCCGCGTGCCCGCGTCACACCGGCTTCGGCGATGCGGACGTTCTCGCTCTTCTGTGCGACGAGGCGAAGCGCGTCCGCGAGTGAGAGCGCGACTTCGGCGTCGGGGCGAACCGGCTGTTGCGCCGTGACGGCTGCGGGCAGGACCAGGAGCAGCAACGCAAGCGTGGCGCCGAGGGCGCGCAGAAAGAGTCGCACGTAAGTGGAGGGTGCTTTGTCGAGAGGGGGGAACATCGCGGGCATGATGTCTCGTCCCATCGCATCCGCGTAGAGAGTACCCAGCAGCATGGCGGAAGCCGGGACGGCATCGGTATCGGACGGAATGAAGCGGTGCCTGGCGAGCCGCTGGATGTACGACTGGAGCTCTTGGCCTGTGCATATCGAACGCTCGGCGGTCGAGAATGCACAGTCCGGCCGCTCGCTGATGTCCGCCATGGCCATGCGGGTCATGTCGCGGTACTCGAGCATGAACGCGTGATCGCGCTCGGCCCATTCCGTGAGTTCGGCGACTGGATCGACGGGAAGATCGGGCAGTTCCTGCACTGGACCAGACGCCGAATGTGCGCGCACCGCTTCGTGGATGAGCGCCGCTTTGGACCCGAAGAGCCTGAAGAGGGTGACTTCGTTGACACCGGCCTCTTCGGCGATGCGGCGGGTGGTCGCGCCGCGGAAGCCGGCTTCACCGTAGACTCGGGCGGCGGCTTCGAGTAGCTGTTTTCTGGTGGGTTCTGACATTTTGGATTGATGCAAGTGATTACTTGCAGCTAAGCAAGTGGATACTTACATACAACGCAAGGCCGGTTCGTGAGGTTTCATCGGCTTGTGACAAAACAGACGATCGCCTTCGTCCGAAACGGGCCATCGACATGGATCGAAATACGCGTAGCGCTCCGACGATAAGCCAGCGTGTTACCGTTGGGCGCGACTCCCGGCCCGAACCGCAAGTTCCCGCAGCAGTTCAAGCTCGGCGAGCGCCTCAAAATCCTTCGGTCGGCCCGCGGAACGCTTCGCTCGAATCAGCGCGTCGAGATCAAGCACTCGCACGTCACGTCCAAAGATGCGCATCAGGGAGGAGTGCGCATGCAACTCCTCATACGTGCCGCCGCCGACGATTTCGCCGAGCAAGTCGAGGCTGCCCGCATTCGTTGTCAGTGTGAAGTTGAGGCCGCGTTTCAGTGTCTTGGCCGACCATTCGAAGGGAAGGCCCGGCGGCGCGCCTCGCAGGTACGGCTCGAGTGGCCGCAGGACCCGAACGAGTCGGTCCAAGTTGTCGTCCGACCGCGCGTAGACCACATCGACGTCCTGGGTGAATCGCGGTGACCCGTGGGCGTTCGCTGCTACCCCGCCGATGACGATGAACTCCACCGCGCCTTTGTCGAGCGACGCGATCAACCTGCCGTAATCGGTCGGCACAATGGTCATCTCTTCCGCTCCGCCGCCCGCCGCGCCCGCCCCATCTCGGCGGAAAGGTGCGCCATTGCCACGAGTGTCTGGACACGCTGTTCGGGAGTCTTGCGCATGTTCTCGATGAGGAGCGTGCGGTCCACATCACGCTTGTACGCCTCGATGACGGGATCGGCAGCCGATTGCTCGACGACCTCGACCCGCAGTCCGAAACCGGCGGCGGCGAGCAATCGGCGAAGGGTCGCGAACGATGGCGCGCTCGCGCCAGTTTCGATGCGAGCGACAACCGCCTGCGTGGTGCCTGCACGTTTGGCGAGCGCACGCTGCGAGAGCGACGCGAGCGAGCGAGCGGCGAGGAGCAGGGAGCCGAGTTGGGGGTTGTCTGCCATGATATCAATGATATCGCCAGCGATATCACCTGTCAATCGACTGCGTCGAGCGCCGCTGGGCCGGAGGCAGACTCCTCGCTTGCAAACCTCCGTGACTTAGGGCGGCCTGCGTTTGGAGACTTTGTTCGCGTTCCAAAAAACGGTGCAGACCGCCCGCCGGTCCCGGCGGAACCGTAGCCGCGGCCAAACGATTCCATCTCTATACGGTTGAACACTTTGACAAGCCATCATGACCAAAAAGACCCCCGCCGCCGCCGATCTCGAGAAGCAGCTCTCGCCGCTCCAGTACCAGGTCACCCAGTGCAGCGCCACGGAGCCGCCCTTCCGCAACGAATTCTGGAATCACCACGAGCCGGGCATCTATGTGGACGTCGTCTCGGGAGAACCGCTGTTCGCGTCGAGCGACAAGTTCGACTCTGGCACCGGATGGCCATCCTTCACACGACCGCTGGTGAGCGACAACCTGACTGCACACTCCGACGATTCGGACGGCAGGCACCGTACCGAGGTTCGTTCGGCGGGCGCGGATTCGCATCTGGGCCACCTGTTCGACGATGGTCCCGGCCCGAATGGACTGCGCTACTGCATCAATTCCGCTTCGCTGCGATTCGTCCCCGCGTCCCAGCTCGCGAAAGAGGGCTACGGCCAGTTCGCGCAGATCTTCGGCGGCGACAATTGAGCGCGACCACCGGCGACGAGAAGACGGCACGCGAGACCACCGCGCTCGCGACGGCGACTCTGGGCGGCGGGTGCTTCTGGTGCCTGGAGGCTGTCTACAAGGAACTGCGCGGCGTGGAGTCGGTGAAGAACGGGTACGCCGGCGGCCACCTGGCGAATCCGACCTATGCGCAGGTCTGTGGGAAGAAGACGGGACACGCCGAGATGGTGCAGGTGGTGTTCGACCCGTCGGTGATCTCGTTCGCCGAACTGCTCGATGTCTTCTTCACCATCCACGATCCCACGACGAAGGACCGTCAGGGAAACGACGTTGGCCCGCAGTACCGCTCAGTCATTCTCACGCATTCGCCGGAGCAGGCGGTCGTCGCGCGGAATGCGATCGTGGCTGCGTCGGCGCACTGGGACGACCTGATCGTCACGGAGATCGCGCCGCTGGGGAAGTTCTGGCCCGCCGAGTCGGTGCATGACGACTACTATGCAAGGAACCCGCAGAACCCCTACTGTGCGGTGGTCGTTGCGCCCAAGGTCGCCAAGGCGCGAAAGCTCTTCATGGAGAAGTTGAGATGACCCGGATGACTGGGCGCGCAGGCGCCGCTGCAGCCGCTCTCGCGGTGCTCGTCGCGTTCGGCTGTGCACCCAAGGAGACGTCGGCCGTGACTGAGGTGCCGGCCGAACTGTTCCTCGCATCGCTCAACGCGCACTGCGGCAAGGCGTACGAGGGCCGGATCGTCGACCCGCAGCCTGCCGACACCGCGTTCGCCAAGGAGCGCCTCGTGATGCATCTGCGCGGCTGCGGCACGGATACCGTGCGCATCCCCTTTCATGTGGGCGACAATCGCTCGCGCACGTGGGTCTTTGCGCGCACGGCCGACGGCGTGCGCCTCAAGCACGACCACCGGCACGAGGATGGCAGCGAGGACAGCGTCACACAGTATGGCGGCGACTCGCGTGCGACTGGCACGGCATCGGTGATGGAATTCCCCGCTGACAGCTTCACGAAGGCGCTGATCCCGCCGTCGGGCACGAATGTCTGGACGGTCGAGATCACACC